>CAJXXJ010000874.1 GCA_913062745.1 uncultured Phaeodactylibacter sp. | reverse complement strand
GCAGAGAGCATCTTATGCGGGCTGTCCAGCGGTTGCAGCGCCAGGGTATGCTGTGCAATGTGGAAGATATCGAAATTGGACACCCCGCTCGCTGCAACGTCCTCTTTTTGGGCCCTGAGCCCGACTATACCGCCCAGGGGCACATCAAAGAAGGTGTACAGGCCGCTCTCATCGGTAAGCACGGTATCTTCCACCGGGCCGGTGATAATTACTTCCGCGTTGACTACGGGCACACCTGCCTCATTTTGGATGCGCCCGCCAATACTAACGGAGGCGCTGAGTTGCTGCTCGCGCCCGCCCAGCGTATCCACGCCCAGCCCAAGCGGGTCAAGCCAGTCGCGCAGCCGCGTTTCCGGGCTGTTGCCGTCGTCCCAGGAGACGGACAGCCGGCCGTAATAAGTAATAGGCTGCTCCTCACAGTCGCCCACGCCCCCGTGCAGTTGGCCGTAGATCAGCTTGTCCTGCCCGAAGAGCGGGCTGCCGGAAGAGCCGACCTCAAAGGTGCCCTCGCTGTAGCGTACCCGGTAATGGTGGTTGGGCGGCGTCACATTGATAGACCAGTCGATAACGGTCGGCTGCACTACCGCCGGCTGCACATAGCGGGAGCGCTTTTTAATGTCGCCGCTGGGATGGTGAAAAAGATAGCCCGACTGCGGCGCAGTGCCGGAGCGGTCCCAACCGTTGAAATACAGGTTATAATCTGCCGGGATAGCAGCGGTGATTTCGAGCAGCAGGAAGTCGCTCTCCCACCATCCGGCCCGCTCCACGCAGCCCAGCAGCGACTGAGCGGCCGGCTCCTGTGCCGGGTTTTGGCAGCCAGCTGACTGGTAGTGGAAGTCGAAGCGCCAAAGGTCATAAATAGGCGTATAGCCGTCCTGGCAGTGGTAAGCGCTCAGGATATACGGCGTTTCGTCTTCGGCGGTATTGTTGACAAGGCTGCCGGAGCAGTATCCCGTACCTTCTTCCAGTACCATCACGATGCGGCATACGCCGCGCTGAGCTTCCTCCCAGTCGTCGCTGCCCGGGCAGTTAGCATTATCGTGGCAATCGAGGCTCGTGCCAAACCCAAAGGAGGAAGCCGGGTTGGCAACCGGCGGTTCTAAGCCGATCTCATTATAAGCGTAATCTACCCGACTACAGCTAAGCTGAGTGCGCCCCCTCTGGTCTGCAGGCTCATACAGCTCCAGCACCATGCGCTCTCCGCGGGTGAAGCCGGTGAAAAACTGCCGGCTCTTACGATTGTCCATAAAGGTAAAACGCTTGCGTTCTGCAGCCCGCCCCGGCGCATAGCAGTACAGCTCGCAGCCCACGGGCAGGTAGAAGTCGTCGAAAATTGCAGCCAGGCCCAATGCGCCGGGAGATTCAATTTCGAGCACCCAGCGGCGGGCACCTTCCGGCAGGCTCTCCCAGCTCCCCTGCGTGTCGGGGCTGAAGGATGCCGGTAGCGGCACAGCAAAGCGCGGGCTGTCGCCAAACGCCCGGTCTTCGCGGGCTACCTTTTTCAGGTCAGGGGCAGGCAGGCGGACCTGGGCGTGGAGTATGGCCCAGCTGGTGAAAAAGGTAAGGAGGAAAAGTAAAAATCTTGATAGCCGTCTCAGTTTCATAGGATTATGCTTTAAGTCAAAGCGTGCATATTTAAAATGGGAAGCAGCCGAAACTGCCCCCATACGGTATCAAAATTACAAATAAGTTGGCTGATCTTATAGCCCCAGCACATCGATTCCCTGCTCAAACACAATATCTACCGGTATGCCGGCCTCGCTCAGCTGGTCCAGGCTGGCCTGCAGCTCCGGGCCGATCTTGCCTTTCTGCTCCACCAGCTGCGCTACGCCCTGATAGTCGCCATCGCCCTGCAGAGTGAGAATGCGCTCGGACAGTTTGGTCACCGCCGCTTCAAGCTCGTCAAAGTTGACGCGGTAGGTGCCGCTTTCCTCGTCGCGCTCGAATGCGCCCTGCTCTTCAAAGAAATTGAAGCGGATCATATTGGCCTTGCCGTGGGCAGAAGAGGCGCCAAACCGCACCGAG
>CAJXXJ010000873.1 GCA_913062745.1 uncultured Phaeodactylibacter sp. | reverse complement strand
GCTAAAGCAGCTGCAAAATTCTGAGGCACTGACAGAAGACCAGGAAATGTCCCTCAAGGACGAGGTTATTAAAATGTCAGGCGCTGATATCTATGTGGAAGTAGAGGCCAATAAAGACCTTACGAGTACCGGCAACAGCGTAACCTGTATCCTTACTGCTTACGATGCCTTTTCCGGCGAGTCATTGGCGAACAAAGTGTCGACCAGCCCAAAATTCAACACAGAAAACTTCGAAAAGCTTACCCAAAAAGCCATCGAAGCCGAAGTGGACAATCTGCTCAATACCATACAGGAGAAATTCAACGATATGGTCAAAAACGGCCGTACGATCACGATGGAAGTAGGCGTTGAAATTGCCGCTGACCTCAACCTGGATGCAGAAGTGGATGGTAGCGGTTACTATCTCTCTGAATTGATCGAAGAATGGGTCGCTGAAAACGCCCACAACCATTATTTCCACATTCAGGGACAAAGCGATACCAAAATGATATTCGATATCATCAAGGTGCCGCTCAAAGATGAAATGGGCAGGAACTACAGGGTTTCAAAATTTGCGACAGACTTCCGGCGGCACTTCCGGGAAAAGGGTATACAAGCAGACCGGACCATAACCGGCAACGCTATAACCATTACACTTTCAAAGCTCTGATTATGAGAATTGCCGTATCCGTATTTTTAACGCTGTTCTTAAGCAGCCCTTTTGCTTACCCACAGGAGGCTAAACCAAGCCTCACCGTAGGGCAGGTGGACATAGAGAACAATACCTATGCAGCGCGCGGAGTTAAGCAGAAACTGGTAAGCAGGCTGAAGAAAGACTATGAAGTGCTGCCTTCCGGCTACCTCACGCTGGAAGTAACAGGCAGCTTCGGGGAGATGCATACGATTAACGGCATGGATACCTATACCGTTGCTGATGCAGACCTGACCTACACCTTGTCCGCCGCGGGGCTGCCGAACAGCAGCATAACGCTTACCATCAAATGCAAGGGCACGAATGAGAAAGACCTGACGGCCAAATTGGGCACCACCGTAGCGAGGAACAGAGCGCATTACGATGAAGTCCATGCCTTCATACAGACATACCTACAGGATAAGCTCGGTACCTGCGCAGCGGTAACATCTGCCATTAACAAACTGCTCACCAACCGTGAAATTGCCAAAGCGAACAGCCTGTTGGGGTATTACGATGGTCTGGGAGGCTGTGAGGAAGCCAAAAGCAACTCAGAGCAGGCTATACTGGATAAGCATCAGGCCTATGCCTGCGATGTCATTATCAAAAAGAGCACGATCCTCGCCAATAGCGGTTCCTGGCAGGACCTCAGCAAAGCTATTGACATGTTGCTAATGGTCCCTCCAGATGCGCCCTGTGCGGAAGAAGCGATTTCCGTATCAGAGTTGGTCAGCAAAAACACGAAAGAGCTGGGCGACTATTATACCAGGCTGCTTCAGGACGATATGATCATCCTGAATACCATTACCCCCGAAGACTGGAAGGACTGGTACCGGAAAAACTATTTAAAAATCTATTGATCAAAGAGCATCGCTGCCTCGCTTTTGTCTGCCGGCTTCTCTTCATTTGCCGGAAGGCGTGAAATTATAGATTTACCGCAGCCCACCGCTCTCTCGCCCGTTCCATCATCCGGTCAAACTTTTCAGGTGGGTCAACGGCTACGTATAGCGTAGACTGATCAGCGGGGTGGGTAAGGCGCAGCGCCGTGGCGCAAAGGAACAGCCCTTTGCCCTTTAGCAGGGGCGCATTGGGAGGCGTGTACAGCTTATCCCCGAGAATGGGCCACCCCCGCCCGGACAAGTGGCGGCGCAGCTGATGGGTACGGCCGGTATGCGGATGAAGCGCCATACGGCTCAGCCACCCGCAGCGCAGGGAGCGGCATTCTTCCATTTTGACGAAAGTCGTACGCGCCGGCTGCCCTTCCACCGGCTGCTCAATGGTACCTCGTTCGTCTGCCCGGCCACAGCAGATCGCCTGATACGTTTTCTCCACTTCCCGTTGCTCAAAGGCCTGGCC
>CAJXXJ010000872.1 GCA_913062745.1 uncultured Phaeodactylibacter sp. | reverse complement strand
CATGAATTTCAGGCCCGGCTTGCTGCAGAGTAGTTGCTCCCCCCTGAACGCCGATGCAGCAGCTGCACCGATGGCTGCCCCTGCCCTGCTGCAAAATCCGGCCAGCGGCCAGCTCTCGCTCCGGCTTCCGCAAAAGGAAGTGTACGAACTCGCAATTTTCAGCCCGGCAGGCCGTTTAGTATGGCTCAGGCAAACGCCCGGCGGCGGCGAATATTCCTTCCCGCTGCCCCGCTTGTCTTCCGGCTTTTACTATCTAAAAATAAAATATGGTAAAAAATTATACACCAAAAAGCTTATTATTGCCCGGTAGGACGCAAGCCGGACCCTCAGCCGCCCGCTAACGGGCTGTAACGAATTCTGCTTTGCGTATTATGCGGTTGTAGCGACGCCGCTGGCTCAAATAGCTGCGAAGGTCGCCTGTACAATCCACAGCTTAAACCAAACCTGTTCCTGATGAGTATACATCATCTCGTACCCCCCAGGATACTGGGCATCCTGCTCTTTTCCTTGTCTTCCCTTGCTTTCATGACTGGCTGTGGCTCAGCGGCAAATGCCAACCTGAGCCGTATGGAGCCCGTCATACAGATGAGCAAAGGGCCTTGCTACGGCCGCTGCCCGGTGTTCAAGCTTACGGTTTACGAAAACGGCCTCGCCAGTTACGAAGGCGAGCGCTATACAGACCGGCTGGGCCTTTATGTGAAAAAACTGGAGAAGGGGCAATTGGAACGCCTGCTCGGCGAATTCAAACGAGCCAACGTCTGGCAATATCGCGACAGCTACCGGGGGCGCATTCCGGATATGCAGAGTGTGACCATCACCTACCACGAAGGAAGCCGTAAAAAGACCATTACGGGCAAAGAAATCCGCCCGAATGCCGTGAAGTGGCTGGAGACGCAACTCGATCAGCTCGCTCAGTCTGAAGGCTGGGTGCTGAAAGAAGCTCCGCAGGATAATGTGCCGGATTACCTTATTGCTGACGAACTGCTGGTAGAGCTGGAAGAAGGCGCCGACCCGGAAACCTGGGCCAAAAAATTTGCACAGGCCGACATGGCTTTCGTCCGAACGCTTAATGACAGCGGCTACGGCATCTTCTCTTATAATGACGAGCTCATTACGCCGGAGCAGATGCTGGAGCAGGTGCGTATGGACGAAGAGGTGATCAGCGCCGAATTTAACAAGCAGATTTACAAAAACCTGGAGGAGGAAGAATCCGGGGACAAGAGTAAAGACAGCGCCACGCCGGAAGCTGGCCCTAAGAATGCCAAGCGGCAGGATCAGTAGCCCTTCGGCCGCCCACAGAAGAAAATGCCCATTGCTGAAAAGCAGTGGGCATTTTTATTTAGACTATAAACAGGGATACCTCCTTATGAAGCTTTTCCGTTCTCCTCTCCAAGAGACCACTATGGCTTGCTTAAAGCATATCCATCACTTTCAGTCGGATGTATTCCATGCGGTACAGCAAATTGGCAATCCAAAGGCCGATCAGGGTCCAGCCGATAATAGCCGGGTAAAACACCATGCGCATGGTGTTGTCCAGGTCCTGTGAGCCGAATGCCGGGTTGCCGCCCGCCCCGGGGTGAAGGCTGTCGGTCAGGCGCGGAATCACGTAAATAAGCGGGATGAGCGCCACAAAAGCGAAAATATTATACACAGCACCAATCCGCGCCCGCTTATCCGGGTCTTCAAATACAGCGCGCAGGATAAAATAAGCCAGGTAGATCAGTAAAGCTATGGCCGTCATATTCTGTTTCACATCGCCGCTCCAGTAGGCACCCCAGGTATTCTTAGCCCAGATAGCGCCGGTCACGAGCCCGAGTACGCCAAACAGGATGCCCACCTTGGTAAAAGACTGTGCCTTGTTGTCATCCGTCAGCTGCCCGCCCTGCAGATAGCGGATGCTGAATACCACAGACCCGATAAAAATAAAGATCATGCTGAACCAGAGCGGAACGTGGAAGTAGGTATTCCGGATGGTTTCGGAAAGGATATTCCGGAAAGGGTACGTCATGCTCCAGCGTTCGCGCAGCCCCTCGATGG
>CAJXXJ010000871.1 GCA_913062745.1 uncultured Phaeodactylibacter sp. | reverse complement strand
GGGGAGGCGGCGTGCGGAGGCTAAAAAAATCAATCCCTTTTGAAAAATGTCTAGTAGTGTGTTTCACGGCAGTAGGTATTGTAGGGGGCAAGTTAAGGGTTTTTAGCCGGGATGGGCGCAGCGGCCGTAAGCGTATGGGGTATGGTAAATTAATGATATTAGCCTTTCCGGGTATTTCAAAACTTGTCAGCGGTTAGCCGGGTAACCAGAATATCCTGTACGAGCAGGATTTGCATGGCTAAGGGTTTTGATGTACAGACAAGGTAGGGTAGTGGGAGCGTAGGGGCAATGAGGGTTGTCAGCAACGGCTTTTTAGAAACGTACTCATTCAGCAGAACTTGTTCGCCATTGACCGCATGATTCCGGTTGGCGAAGGGGGATTTTACTCAATTAAGTAACGAAGCAAAGTAAGGGTGTCGTATCAGGGTGTATATTGATCCTCCTGCAATATCAATCGCTCTATCAATGTGCCTGTCGTTAAAAGATCATCCACATGCCTGGGTTTTCCTGAATTTTCGTAGATTCATTGTGATTTTGCTTTGATTGCTTCGGCCTCCGGTTCAAGCGTGACCTGGCAGGTCGTTTTCAGTAAGACTGTGTTGGGATTTTGGTCTTCTAGTCGAAAACTAGCAATTTTTTGGTTAGACGAGGTACGGAAACCGGAGTTTAGCCCGAGCTAAATGAGGATTTCCGTGACGAAGTATAAGCAAAAAAGTGCAGTTTGCAGACCGATTACTAAAGTCCCAACACAGTCTAAATGCATTATTGTATAATCAACACCTAAGACCATGTCCCGTACTATCATTTCCTCTTTCCTCTTACTGTTTGGCCTCGCAGCGGTTGCTCAAGTCAACCCGATCCTGAAGGTAGAGTCGTACCAGCTGGAAAACGGCCTCACGATTATGCTCAATCCGGATACGACAGCCAAGCGCGTATTTGGGGCCGTAATGGTCAACGCCGGCGCTAAACACGAAGACCCACAGGCAACGGGGATGGCTCATTATTTGGAGCACTTGCTTTTTAAAGGGACGCAAACGTATGGCACTACAGACTACGAGGCAGAGCAGCCCTATCTTGATTCTATCAATACCTTGTACGAAATGTTGGCCACCACTACGGATAAGCGGGCCCAAAACGATATTCAGGCGCAGATTAATCAGCAGGCAGTCGAAGCATCCAAATACGGGTTGCCCACTGAATTTGACAAGATGCTCAAATCCATCGGAAGCACGGGGGTGAATGCATTCACTAACTATGAAATGACTTTTTACCACAATTCCTTCCCCAGCCATGAAATCGAAAGATGGCTGATGCTCTACGCCGAACGGTTTATAGACCCGGTATTCCGGTCTTTCCAATCTGAGCTGGAGGTGGTTTACGAGGAGAAAAACCGGGCAATGGATAACTTTCAACGGCGGATATACGAAGAAGCAAGCCGTCATATGTTCCCCAATTTACCCTATGGCCAGTGGCCGGTACTGGGTAAGGTGGAGCACCTGAAGGCCCCTTCCCTGATCCGCATGTATCAGTTTTATGAGGACAATTATGTGGCGGAAAATATGTCTTTGATACTGACCGGAAATTTTGACCCCGCACTGGTAAAGCCTTTGATCGAGCGGGAATTCAGTGACTTGGCCAGGGATAAGCCTAAAGCGGTGAATTTGCCGCCTTTGCAGGAGATTGATGGGGAAAAAGTGATCAAAAAAAGAATGACTCCGGTCAAAGCCGGATTTGTAGGCTATCAAACGGTTGGCGCTACTCACTCTGACCGCATGGCCTTGGATGTTGCGGAGTACCTGCTGAGCAACAGCTCTTCCACCGGCTATATAGATCAATTGATGAACGAAGGGGCGCTGATCTATTCGGGCGGTATACCTATGAATTATAATGATGCCGGGGCGATCGTGTTTTTTTATGTGCCTAAAATACTGGTACAGTCTCTGAAAGCGGCGGAGGATATGGTGCTGGCGCAGGTAGAAAAAGTGAAAACCGGAGATTTCTCTGATATTTTGCTGGCCTCGGCGAAAAATGACCTGAT
>CAJXXJ010000870.1 GCA_913062745.1 uncultured Phaeodactylibacter sp. | reverse complement strand
ACCCGCTTTGGCCGCTTTTCCATTGGAGGAGAGCCGGGCAACCTGGAAAAGAAGATTGAGGATGTAGGCTTGCTGCACGCCCTGACCCGCTCTGCCGGCAGCATCTCTTTGCATATCCCGTGGGATATCCCTGCGGACCCCCTGGCTATCCGGCAGCTGGCTGCTGAGCAAGGCCTTCTTTTTGATGCCGTAAATTCCAATACCTTCCAGGACCAGCCGGGGCAGGCGCATAGTTACAAATTCGGCTCACTTTGCCACATAGAAAAGGCAGTGCGGGAGCAGGCTATTCAACACAATATTGACGTCCTGAAAACCGGAGAGGCATTGGGCTCTAAAAGCATAACGATATGGCTTGCCGACGGTGCCTCCTTCCCAGGGCAGCACAGTATGCAGGAAGCGTTGCAGCGCACGCAGGAAAGCCTTCAGGAAATATACAAGCACCTGCCTGCTGACTGGCGGATGTTTATCGAGTACAAGCCCTATGAGCCAAACTTTTACAGTACCGTTATAGCAGACTGGGGCACCGCTTTGATGCTGGCAGAAGGATGTGGCCCGCAGGCTTATACCTTGGTAGACCTTGGCCATCACTTGCCGAACACAAATATTGAGCAGATTGTAGCGACCCTGATGATGCGGGGCAAACTTGGAGGGTTTCACTTCAATGACAGCAAATACGGTGATGACGACCTGACGGTGGGCAGTATCAAGCCCTACCAGCTGTTCCTGATTTTCTGTGAACTGGTTTATGGCATGAACAAAAATACGGATAACCCTCCGCTGGCATGGATGATAGATGCCAGCCACAATTTGAAAGACCCACTGGAAGACCTGATGCAAAGCCTGGAAGCTATCCGCATCGCCTACGCTCAGGCCTTACTCCTGGACCAGGAAGCTCTGCGGTCTGCACAGGCGGAACAGGATATCGCTCTGGCTCAGGAGATTTTGCAGGCTGCATTCCGGACGGATGTGCGCCCTCTGCTACGGGAAGCAAGGCTCCGGGACGGCGGTGCCATTAATCCTCTGCAGGCTTACCGGCAACTGGAGGTACGAAAACAGTTAATCAAAGAGCGGGGAGCGGAAACCGTTGCTGCCGGTTTGTAAAGAATGTCTGTTTATGGAAGTTACAGCTGTATTTGATATTGGTAAGACCAACAAAAAATTCTTTCTCTTTGACAAGCAGTTTCGGGAGGTACACCGAACTTACGCCCGCCTGGACGAAAGCAAGGATGAAGATGGGTTTCCGTGCGAGGACTTGCCAAGCCTGACAAACTGGATGAAATCCACGCTTTTCAACGCAATGGCAATGCCTGAATTCCAAATCCGACGGCTTAATTTTTCTACTTATGGTGCCAGCCTGGTTCATTTAGACCAATACGGTAAAACTCTATCGCCGCTTTATGACTACCTGAAACCCTTTCCGGAACGGTTACTGGAAACCTTTATAAGCGATCACGGCCCCGCCGAAGGCTGGCAATTGCAGACCGCTTCGCCTTTGATGGGTTTTTTGAATGCCGGGCTACAGCTCTACTGGCTCAAATATCAGCGACGGGAAAGCTTTGACAGGGTGCATCTCAGTTTGCACTTCCCGCAGTTTTGCAGCTATTTTTTTAGCGGAAACGCTTTTACCGAATATACCAGCATCGGTTGCCATACCGGGCTGTGGCATTTTAAAGAAAAAGATTATCACCCCTGGGTGTACAGAGAAGACCTGGACCGGCTGTTTCCACGGCTTCGGCCAACTACTACCGCTGTACCGGTTAATTTTGGGGAGCAGACAATAATGGTAGGGACAGGCATTCACGATAGTTCGGCGGCCTTGCTGCCCTACATTCTTGCTAACGAACAACCCTTCCTGCTGCTGTCTACGGGTACCTGGAATATCGCTTTCAACCCTTTTAGCACCGAATCACTTAAAGCGTCTGACCTCTCAGCAGACTGTCTTAACTTTTTGCGGGAGGACGGCATGCCTGTCCGCGCATCCAGGCTGTTTGTAGGTAACGAATATAAAATATGGATTTGACATTCATGGGGCTTTCGGCGAC
>CAJXXJ010000869.1 GCA_913062745.1 uncultured Phaeodactylibacter sp. | reverse complement strand
CGTGGAGCGGAGCAAAATCAGCGACTTTGCGCTTTCCGGTGGCGCAGACGGGGGAGAGGTAACAGAAGACCTACTTCAGCACAACGGCTACAGCTTTATGATAGTGGCCTACAAACTGTACACAGCAGGGGAACAGGCCGTTACCGAAATGGTCAGGGACACCGTCTATGCACTGGATACGATCGCCGTGGAGGACACCATTAAAGTAGTAGAGCGAATCGACCGTATTAATAAGGTGCAGGAAGAAAAAACCGTATACGAGTGGGAGGATGGCTATCTGGCCCCCTGGCAGGATGTCGTCAACCCCGTAGTAGCTGAAGCAAAAGCAGCCGGGCACCGGGTATTTGCGGCCACAAGCTTTGCTTCTCCGGAAAAGCTGCAGCAATTCAGGGCGGACAGCGGAAGCGATTACCCCTTCTTTACCGGGGATGATATCCTGTTGAAAACCATCGTACGCTCCAATCCGGGCGTCGTGCTGATGAAAGATGGGAAAATCATTCAAAAATGGCACTACAAAAAATTGCCATCCTTTAGTGAAATCCAGGAGGAATACCTGACTCAGCCATCCGCTGCGACGCAGCAGTAGTGAGGGCTCAAAGGGGCTGCCCATTCTGGCAAAAGCAGTAGTGCTCAGGGCACAGGCTGTAGCAACAGGCGGGGCAGCCCCTTCCTTTTACGGCCATTATCGCCTGTCCTTTTACTAGAATCTGCTATAAACTTGGCGAAGCGTACCGGGCCGCGTATATTTGCACCTTCTAATACAGGGAATATTTGAAATATGCTGAGCAGAAGGAATGTCCGCATTAAAGCGATGCAAATGCTGTACTCCATGAGCCAGGACAAGGAACTGGGGCTGGAGGACGTGGTGCGGCGCTATCACGCTAACGTGCAAAGGTCGTACGACCTATATTTATTCACCTTGCTGAGCCTGACCCGGGTAGCGGAGTACGCGATACAGGATAAGGCGAAGAAAATGTCTAAGCTCCTGCCTACGGAGTCCGACAAAAAATTCACAGCAATACTTGGCGAAAATGAGCTGATGCAGTCGCTGGTCCGCCACGAGGATTTCCAGCGCCTGCTGCGGCAACGCAAAATGCCCGCCCGCATCGAGCTGGACAATATCCGGTTGTTTTACCAGGACTTTGCCAAGACCGAAGAGTACCGCACCTACAGCCGTAAGGACAGCTATACACCGGAAGACCACAAGGAAATCCTGCTGCTGCTGTTCAAGCATCTCGTCAACAATGAGCCGTTTAATGATTTTCTGGAAGACCACTTCCCGAACTGGGTAGACGACGAGTCTCTGGTGGTCGGAGCCATTAAGAAAACCATTAAGTCACTGCCCGTAACAGCCGGAGCGCCCTTCTACGAAGAGCATGCGCCGAATGATGAAACGGTACAGGACTTTGGCGAGCGCCTGCTGCGCAGCGTCATTGAAGACGACGAAGAACTGCTGAGTATCATTGAGCCTACCCTCCGTAACTGGGATGCTGACCGGGTCGCTACGGTGGATATGATTTTGCTGAAAATGGCCCTGAGCGAGCTGCTGTCTTTCCCTTCCATCCCCACCAAGGTGACTCTCAACGAGTTTGTGGAAGTGTCCAAGCTGTACAGTACCGACAAAAGCAAAGACTTTATCAACGGCATACTCGACCGCCTGATGAAACAACTGGATAAGGAAGGGAAGATCAACAAGCAGGGGCGCGGGCTGAAAGAATAGGGTCTTTATTATAAGGTCTCTACTCTCCTTCTCCCAGCTCAAAAAACTGCCATTCGAGCTGTCCGTCCTGATATCTTACTTCCAGTAACTGGTCCGGATCAAAGTTGGTTACGTACTCCGGAGCATACGCTTTGGGCACAGAATTGTTGATACCGGATCCCAGCAGCCAGATACCCTCCGGCGTTTGGTACTCAAAGGCTTTGGCACGCATGCCTAAATCGCCGCCGATGAGGACCGGCTGAATGCCCCGCTTTTTCACGGCCTCCAGCTGCGGGTAAAATGCTTCAGTAAACAGCAGCGTGCTGTCGCAGGCCGGCCGGATAGC
>CAJXXJ010000868.1 GCA_913062745.1 uncultured Phaeodactylibacter sp. | reverse complement strand
CTGAATAAAAAGCTGGCTGCTCAACTCAGCAGCTTTGGGCAGAGCCTGGAAGACATCCGCACAGAATTGGTCGTCACTACCGGCGACAACTACGTGGCACAGGCCGAAAACCGCCTGCGGGAGGAAATTGCCAACCTGTACAGCGAGGTAGCAGGCTATACTGGCCGCCCTACCAACGCACAGCTGGCGAACCTGAAGCTCCGCAAACAGGAGCTGAATACCGCCCTTTCCTCCATCGAGGAAGCGATGAAGCCGCTGCAGGGCATCAACAAGCAATTGGCTGCCAATGGCTTGCAACTTCTTTCGTTCCGCTCCAAAGAGGAATTTTTGGAGTCGGATAAGTAACAATTATTCTTCTCACTTTGGGCCCGAATCCTGGTATAGCCGGGGTTCGGGCTTTTTTGTGCTGTAGCCCGGGCGGCTTTAGAACGGTATCTTACCGTGTGGGCGCCAGGTGGGCCTGGTGTGTCAAGTTTTAAAAGAGGGCCAAGCCTCCAGGCCTCCCCGGGGAATCAGCCGTGGGGATACCACCCGGGCAAGCGCCGTAGGTGCGATCCTATTGGTAGCCATAACCGCAAAAAAAAGGTTGGAGCGCCGTAGGTGCGGCAATATCGTACCTGCCCTGCGCTGGCAATACCAGGCATAAAAGACTTGACAAGAGCCTGCGTATTGCCAGGGAAACTTGTCAAGTCAGGCCTGGCATCCACCCGGCAACCCGCTCCCTTCAACCTTCCACCTCCCCCGGATACACCAGGCCCACCTCCCTACGCACCCGGTCCAGCAGGCGCATCAGCCCCAGGGTCTTGTCCAGCGGCCACAGCTCACTCTCCGTACGGCCCTCCGCCAGACAGCGCATTACCTCCTGCGCCTCGAAAGAATACCCATTTGTAGCCCATTCAAAATAATGATTATGCGGGCGGCCATCCTCCCCAATGATGCTAAAATTGCTCGGCTCATGCCAACGCGTATGCCAGTGCAAAGTCCCCTTGTCTCCGTACAGGAAAGCCTCTGTTTTCGTATGCGCCCGCAGCGTAGCGTGCAGATGCGCCATGCGGCCATCTGCATAAGAGAACAGCATGCCAATCTCCTCGTCCACCTGCGTAGCGCCAATACGCGCCGCCGCGTGCACCTCCTGCGGCTCGCCCAGCATCAGGTACGCCAAAAAGACCGGGTATAGCCCTATGTCAAGCAAAGCACCGCCCGCCAGCGCCGGATTAAACAGCCGGCTCTCCGCATCGTAAGGCGCCTTGAAACCAAAATCCGCCTTCACTGACTGTATGCGGCCAATCGTATCCGCCTGAATCAATTCCAGCGCCTTAGTGGTAGTGGGCAGGAAACGCGTCCATAACGCCTCCATCAGGAAAAGCCCCCGGCTGCGCGCCAGATTAACCATCTCTTCTGCCTGCCGGGCGTTCAGCGCAAAAGCCTTTTCGCAAAGCACAGAAAAGCCTGCATTCAGGCACATCAGCGTATTCTCATGGTGCAGGCTGTGGGGCGTAGCGATGTAAACTACATCCAGCTCCGGGCATTCCATCATGGCTTCGTAACTGCCGTAGGCGTGAGCAGCGCCAAATTCTTTTGCGAAAGCATCCGCCCGCTCCTGCGACCGGCTCGCTACCGCACTCAGGCGGGCATTATCCAGCTTAGCCAGGTCTTCTGCGAATAAACGGGCAATTTTGCCGAGGCCGATAATGCCCCAATTGTAAGTCTTTTGCATGGTAAGGGTCGTGTTTAACGGGCGTTCAAAAAAGCGGTGCCACGAATGTACTAAAAAATGGACTTGCCGGTAATCGTTGTGAACAGCTCCAGCGCCTTGATGCCCGCCTGAGAGTTACCGTGCTCGTTCAGCTCCGGGCTCCACACCGCAATTGCGAGCTCGCCGGGGATGACCGCCACGATGCCGCCCCCTACCCCACTCTTTCCGGGCAGCCCCACACAGAAGGCAAACTCGCCGGCCTCATCGTAGAAGCCGCAGGTCAGCATAATGGCGTTGAGCCGTTTGGCTTGGCTCTTGCTCAGTATTCTCTTGCCCGTCTCGGGTAGTATC
>CAJXXJ010000867.1 GCA_913062745.1 uncultured Phaeodactylibacter sp. | reverse complement strand
CGACGGGCAGGAAATAGAGGGGGACCGCAGCTTCAACGTGCCGATCTACGCCGGGGCGCGCCTGAGTGGCAAACTGGATAACAACTGGCGCATGGGGTTGCTCAATATGCAAACCGCTGCAGTGGACGGCGCAGGGCTGGCACCAGCCAACTACTCGGTGGGCGTGCTGCAGCGTAAGGTCTTCGACCGCTCCTTCGTCGGCGCAATCGTCACCAATAAAGAGAACTGGCGCCCCGACGGCGAGGGAGGCTACGAGCATGACCCGGATGGCTACAACCGGGTGGTGGGCCTGGAGTATAACCTCTTTTCCAAAGATAACAAGTGGGAGGCGGAGCTCTTTTACCACCGTTCTTTCACCCCTGCCGAAGATGATGAGGATGCACAGGCAGCCGGGCTGTTTGTGGGCCACTTCCTGCGCAACTGGCGCATTTTCTTTTCCAGCCACTACGTAGGGGACGATCACGATGCAGCCATCGGGTTTATTCCGCGTACAGGCTTTTTCACAACATCCCCGGGCATTACCCACATCCGCTTTCCGAATGAGGGCTGGTGGTCAGAACGAATTATCTCCTACGGCTTTGGTTTGCGTACCAGCTTCACCCTCAATCAGCCGGACTACCGTATGACCGACCGCTCCATCCGGCCGAGCTTCTTCGTAGAGTTTCCGGGGCAAAGCGAGCTGTCCCTGCAGTACGAGTCCTCTTACACCTTCCTGTTTTTTCCTTTCGACCCTACCAATACCGGGGGGCTGGAATTGCCGGAGGATACCGACTACGACTATGGCAACTGGCGTTTGTTTTACCGATCGGATCTGAGGCGGGACTTCTACTTCAATACAAGCGCGGAGCTCGGCACCTACTTCAACGGGGACTACCAGCGTTTCAACCTCAGCCTGAATTACCGCTGGCAACCGCTTGGTATTCTGGCGCTTAGCGCTACCTATACGGATATTAAACTGCCGGAGCCATACAGCAGTGCGGGCATTTGGCTGGTAGGGCCGCGGGCGGAGCTTTCTTTTTCGCGTAAGCTGTTCTTCAGCGCTTTCCTGCAGTACAATACACAAGCAAATAACGTCAACCTGAATACGCGCCTGCAGTGGCGCTTTAAGCCGGTGTCTGATGTCTTCCTGGTGTACACGGATAACTACTTCTCGGAGGGCTTCTTTGCGGACCCGCGGGTCAAAAACCGGGCGATTGTCCTGAAGGCTACTTACTGGCTGAACATCTGATTGTTGTGCTGTTTCCGCAGCCATGGCGATACTCCCTGCAAACGCTGCAGGGCTGTACGTAGATGCTTACAGGTGTTATGAATAAACTCCACCTTTAAAATTTCAATGCCAGCCAAATATTGCTGTTGGTGATTGGCGAAGAAGTCAGGAAAATAGATGGTAAACTGAACTAAGGTGCATACATCCATGCCTCCCCCTGATTAGCCCGGCGAATCCACAACCCGAACATCGGTGGGCAAAAAAATAAAACAGCGCCTGCAGGCAAACCACCAATTACCCCTGCACCGGCCGTTCCCAGTCTACCGGCCGCGAATGCTTCCACCGCCGGTGGCTCCAAAGCCAAAACTCCGGCCGCTCCCGGATCTCCCCCTCCAGCATCTGCGTGTGCGCCTCCGTAATGGCCCCCACCGGTAGTGCATTCGGCTCCTCGGTAATCACTTCAAAGCGGATATTGTAATACCCCCGCCGCACCTTTGTGATATAGCCAAAGATTACCGGGCTATTCGTCTTACGCGCATAATACTCTGTACCGTACAGCACCCCCGTATCCTGGCCCAAAAATTCCAGCCAGTACGCCCGATTCGGATTGCTGGGCGATTGATCAGTAGCGAAGAGCGTAATAGCCGGGCCCTTCAGCGCTGCGAAATACTCCTTCGTCTTCCGGATGGAAACCATCTGCATCCCAAAGCGGCTACGCGATTTCGTGATTTTGTCATTAAAAAAGCTGTCCTTCAGCGGCTTGTACAAACCCACCGTCTGATGCGGAATCTGTTGGTCCAAAGCTGTAGCTGTCAACTCCCAATTGTTGTAGTGGCCCGCC
>CAJXXJ010000866.1 GCA_913062745.1 uncultured Phaeodactylibacter sp. | reverse complement strand
CGGTTTATCGAGCCGGACTCTGCAGCCATCCTGGCGCTGATGCAGGACGAGCAGTACCTGAAGCAGCTGGGCTTCACCCCCGCCAGCCTGATGAGCCTTTTCATACCAAACACCTACGAGTTTTACTGGAATACCAGCCCGGAGGGCTTCATGGAGCGCATGAAGGATGAGTACGAACGCTTTTGGTCGGACAATCAGCGGCAGGCCAAAGCAGATCAAATGGGCCTGAGCCGGAACGAAGTATATACCCTGGCCTCTATCGTAGAAAAAGAGACGCTGGTCAAAAGCGAAAAGCCACGCATTGCCGGGGTTTACCTCAACCGGCTGGAGATTGGCATGCGCCTGCAGGCTGACCCCACTGCGGTGTTCGCCCGCCGGGACTTTGCTACGCCCCGGGTGACCGATTACCACACTAAGTTTGATTCGCCTTACAATACTTACTTCTACGCAGGGCTGCCACCGGGGCCTATTGCGATGTCTTCCATCTCCAGTATTGATGCAGTACTGCAGCCCGAGCAACACGACTACCTCTATTTCTGCGCGGTAGGCGACGGCAGCGGCAAACACGCATTTGCGCGCACGCTTCGGGCGCACAACCGCAACGCCGCCATCTACCGCAACAACTTGCGGGCGCGGGGACTGCGCTAAAAAAAAGCCCGGGCTACAGCCTTAGCTGCCAACCCGGGAGGAATCATCTTCTATGAAATTTTATGGTCGATTGTTACTTACCCATCTGAGTGAGGTTGACCGGTAGCGACTCGTGCAGCGCCTGCCGGCGAAGCTTCTGCTGCACCGGAGAGCCGGTAAGGATAGCCTCTGCTTCCATGTAGAAAGTCGCCAAATAGTTGACCAGGTCCTGCTCCTCGCTGTTTCTGAGCAGCGGGCAGTCCTCTATGATTCGCTCCATCGCTTCCCGCTTCTCGTTGAAGAGCTGCAGCGTGGAGGTCAGCATGGCGCTGTCTACCTGATTGCCTAAAAACACCCGCTGCTTAACGGATGTCAACCCGTAGTCGGAGCTTGGCAGCGCGTAGGAAGGGTTAACCAGGCCAGCAAAATCGAAATCGTAAGGTACCGGGATGACGCCTCCGCCCAGATACGGGCGCACCATCTTCAGGTTGCGCATCATCTTGAGGTCATAGTCTGCGTTTCCGATCATGTACTGGAATACCGCCATCAGGTTTTCGTCTTTGGCGGACATATCGCTGGCAGACAAACCGCGGCACTCTTCGCACTCTTCGCCGCCGGCACGGTGGGCCATTTCGTCGGTATCTTCCAGTATAATGCCATAGCGCTTCAGGCGGCCGATGCGGCCTTTGCTGTCTACATAATTGATCTTCACCAGCTGTACGCGGTAGCTCTTTGGCGTCAATTCGCTGTACAGGCGGTAAGCTAAATACTCCCTGGCGACGTTTTCTTTACTGGCAGACTTATCATCGAGGCAGTGCGTCACCAGTTTAAGCTTGTCGTACTCCGCAATGTACCCCCGCTCCATAAGCCGGCCTTTGGAAAAGTTGAGCTTGATGGGCGGAAAGTCGCAAACACGGCGGCGGAACTTGCCGCGCGGGCGGATTTTCAAATCGTGAATCTCTTCCTCGCCACTCGCTGTGGTAAAGGTGAGCAGAGCGTGCTGATACTCCTCCTCTACCCGGCTGTCCAGCAGGCGGGATAAGTCTGTTTCCAGCGTCAGCTCCAAAATTTCTCTGCCGTACATGGCATCGAAGATGGTCTGATTGCCCTGAGCCATCGCTGCAGAAGAAAGCAGCAGAATGGAAAAAGCGGTTAGGAGTTGCCGAGTGATCATATTAAAACAGTATTATGGTGTCCTAATTCCTGCGAGCAGCTACGGTGCTGCCCGCGATTTTTTCTAATAACAGCGCAAAGCTATGCTTGTTCCAAATAATATTCCACTATTACCCTATTAAATCTATGTTAACCGAATAATGTTTTAAAACCTGTACTAAGCAGGAGCTTTATTTTAAGAATGAATTTGAAAAACCTATGGGGCTACAAAAAAACCACCGGCGGCAAAATTTAAATTTTGCACCCATTCGA
>CAJXXJ010000865.1 GCA_913062745.1 uncultured Phaeodactylibacter sp. | reverse complement strand
GTTTTCCAGGCGGATGCCGAAGCCCTCCTCGCGGATATAGATAGCCGGCTCGCAGGTGAAGACCATACCCGCCTGTATCGGGTCGTACCGGTTAGAAACATCGTGCACATCGAGCCCCAGGTGGTGGGAAGTCCCGTGCATAAAATAGCGTTTGTATGCCGGTGCTGACTCACTCTGGTTCTTGATGTCCGTTTTATCCAGCAAGCCCAGCTGCAGCAGTTCTCCTTCCATCAGCCGGCCTACTTCACGGTGGTACTCTTCAAGGGTAGTGCCTGGCAGCAGCATCTCTTTTGCCGTATTGAGCACACGCAGCACTGCGTTGTACACTGTACGCTGCCGCGGGCTGAACTGCCCGTTGACCGGGATGGTGCGGGAAAGGTCAGCAGCGTAATTGGCGTACTCTGCGCCGAAATCGAGCAGCAACAGGTCCCCGTCGAGGCAGCGCTGATTGTTTTGCGTATAGTGCAGCACACAGTTGTTGCTGCCGCTCGCCACGATGGGCGGATAGGCAAAGCCATTGGCGCCCGAGCGGGTGATTTCGTGGATGATCTCGGCTTCTATTTCGTATTCCATGCAGCCCGGCTTCACGAAATCGAGCACCCGCTGGAAGGCCTGCCCGGTAATCCGGATAGCATGCTGTATGAGCGCCTGTTCGGTCGGCGACTTCGTCATCAGCAGTTTCTTGAGGATAGGCTGTGCACGGTGGTATTTGTGGAGCGGGTAGCGTTGTTGCAGGGCTTTTGCCATACGCGCATTACGCCCCGGCACCGGCGAGCGGAAGCTGTCGTGCTCATTGAGGTTGAGGTAAATCCGTTTGGACAGTAAGATCAGCTCGTGCAGGATACGGTCCATCTCTTCCAGCCAGTATACCTTTTGGATACCGGAGCGCATACGGGCAAGCTCTTTGGTGAGGTGCTCTCCTTCGTACAGGGCCGTACGCTCGTCTGCCCGCCGGATGAACAGCACCTCCCGGAAGCCGTCTTTGATACAATCCGGGAAGAGGACAAGTACCGTTTCTTCCTGGTCTATGCCGCAGAGGTAAAACAGGCCGCTGTTTTGCCGAAAGGGAAAAAACGAATCTCCACTGCGCGGCATTAGGTCGTTGGAATGGAAGATGGCAATCGAATCCGGTTGCATTTTGCGGGTAAACCGCTCCCGGTTGTATTGGAAAAGTTCTGGGTTGATTGGTTCGTATCGCATGCCGATTATGATTTTAAGGTAGCCCGGACGGCTCGTGCCCCTGTACGAATCAGAGGACAGCTTTCGGAAAATTTTTTTAGCCCAACGGGCTTAGGCCTAATTTATTAGACAGGGCTTAGCGGGAACAATATGTGCAGAATACACAGAAGGCAAGTTGCGAAATTCGCTGCAATAAGAAAAGCAAACAGAGCGCTTATGGCCGAATTTAGAACAATTTCATCCGGCGGACTTAAAGTTTTTTATCGACTTCCGCCAGTTCCGCTTCGTCTACATCCTTAAACCATTTTCCGAGTTGGGTACGTGCCCGGCCCCGCACCTCATCATCTACATAAGCGGCAATCGTCACCAGGCCGACGGCCAGCACGCCGAGGTCATCGGTATAACCCAGCACCGGCGTCAGGTCCGGTACTGCATCAATAGGCGCGAGGAAGTAGCCGAGCGCGCCGAGTATGATGTTTTTGGCCCACAGCGGCGTTTCCCGGCGGCGGTAGGCAAAGAAGAGGAGCAAAGCGCTGTACACGGTTTTGGTGCCGGCACTGCGGGCGTACCGGCGCAGTTTGTTCCAAAACTTGCTTTCCGAAAAGCGGTTGACGTAGGGCTGGAATGGATTTTTCATAAGCTGTAAATATCAATCTCGTTCAGTGGCTTCCTGCCATGGCCTGGCATTCAGAAGCTTAGCGTCTTTATAATACAAATATAGCGGAAAGGAAGTTGGAAAGATCAGGCCGGTGCCCTGAAATGCGCTACGAACTCCCTTCCAATTCTGTTTTGGCAGGCCCGGCCAGTTCCAGGCCGGCGTGGCGGCCATTACCTTTGTAGAGCAGCTGGCTGCCCTCGTACAATTCTATGGCTACGGTA
>CAJXXJ010000864.1 GCA_913062745.1 uncultured Phaeodactylibacter sp. | reverse complement strand
CCAGCTCAGCGAGCAACTGCAGAGGGTTTTGCCCGGCTTCCAGCTGCTGAGCGATGCGCAGGGCTTTGATCAGCACCTCAACCTCGGGCAGTTCCTCCAGCAGCTGCCGGTATTCGGGCAACCGGAAAAAGTTGTCGAAGCGGAAGATCAGCCGCTCCAGGTCGGTCTGAAAGGACGCCCGCAGCGCCGGCAGCATCTCTGCGTAGGGAAACTCCAGCAGCCGCCCCAGCCGTTGTGTGGTGGTGGGAAACAGCGCACCAAACTCCGGGTTGCGCTCCGCCAGCCGGCGGAAGCGCTCGAAGAAAGCCACCGTGAGTTCTTCGCGGGCACGCTCGATCATAAACTGCGACAGCCCGGCCGTAAGATTGGTAACCTCCAGCCCGCTCAGCCCGGGAAGGGCTGCTGCCATCATTTGCCGCTCCTCCTGCAGCACCAATTCTGCATCTGCCTGCAGCTTAAGGGCGACAGAATCATCCAGCAGGAAGTAGCCGGCCAGAAAGGGGTTTTCCGAGAGGGTTTCTGCCGACAGGCTGCCCTCTGCAAAGTAGGGCGAAAGGATGGCGCGCACGTCTTCGCTGAGCGGCAGCTGCCCCTGCTGAAGTTCGTAAGCCGCTGATAATGCCAGGGCATCGTAGTACGCAATACCGCGCTGCGCCTGCAGGCCGGTGGCGTTGAGCACAAAAAAGAGGGCTAATGGGTATAGGGTTTTCATGTGTTGATTGATTTATCGTATGCAATACCGGCGGAGGGAGCAGATGCGCCGTGCACAGCCCACTCCGCCGCACTATACAGCCGGGCCTTAAGCCAGCTTTTTCACCTTAGTATCGGCGGTCAGCTGCAGGCCCGGGCCAAGGTTGAGCAGGTTGAGGCCAGGGCGCTTACCGGGCTCTATGCTGCCTAGCTCCGCTTCGTAACCCAGCGCTTCCGCACCGTTGAGGGTGGCCCACCGCAACAGGGTGTCAAAGGGAACGTAGGACTGGTAGCGGGCGATGGTTTTCATCTCCTCCAGCACTGAGAGCCGCCAGTTGGAGCTCAGGCTGTCGGTGCCGATCGTCATGCGGGCGCCGTTGTCTATGAACGGCTTGTAGCGCGGCATCTGGTTTTCGATGTAGAGGTTGGCATTGGCGCAGGTGGCCCAGTATACCTTATCGCTCCAGGAGTGTGCCGCCTGAATATCCTCCGCGGTTGTCATGGTATTGTGGACGAAGAGCGTCCGGGCCTCCGGGTTCATATTTTGCATGGCGTAATAAATCGACGCCTGCCCGGTCGGCTGAAACTGATCGATGGAAAAGCCAAAGGCTTCAAAGAAGTCTACAAATCCGCCCTGCTTACGCAAAAACAGCTCATTCTCGTGCCGGGTCTCCTGATTGTGGATGCTGACGGTGAGGTCGCTGCCGTTATTCAGCTCATTGATGCGGGCGAAAAGGCTGGGAGAAACCGTGTAGGGCGCGTGCGGAGCGGCGGCTTTTTTGTTGTAGCCGGCTTCCGACTGCCCGTCGTAGGCCTCCTTGTACATATTAAAGGCTTTCTCCGCCCCGGCGTCCTGCAGGAAATCGAACATTTCCACGAAAGTGTAGTAGCGGATCGGGCTTTGCTCCTTTTGCGCAACGGTATCCGCCTTGTTGGAGATGTCTCCTACCGCCACAATACCTTCGGCCTGCATCTCTTCATCAGCCCGGACGATGGCTTCCAGAATTTCCTCCTGCGGGATATCCCGGAACTGTACGACCTGCTGCAAAAAAGGCAGCAAGCCGGTGCCGGTATCAATGCGGCCCTTCATATGCGAGAGCTCAAGGTGGCAGTGGGTATTGATGAAACCGGGCACGATAGTTCCCTCGTAGGTTTCCAATTCGGCGGGGGCGTGTGCCTCGCGTGCTTCTATGGCGGTGATGGTCCCGTCTTCATCGAGGACGACTACGCCTTCCTTAACCGGCTCGGCCGTCACCGGCATAATCCAGTCGGCGGTAATTTTACGCATGTATACTCATTTTTGGCGAAAGCCAATTATGGCCAAAAGTATTCGAATTTCAATCATCTAAGCAGGTAAATTTCCCCACTGAATTG
>CAJXXJ010000863.1 GCA_913062745.1 uncultured Phaeodactylibacter sp. | reverse complement strand
TCCAAAGGGGTCGATCCAGTCCTGCGTAAATGCATTCCAGCCAAGAGCGCTGGAGGCCAGAGAGTAGATAATACCGAGCACCAGCCCGATAATGATTTTCCAGTGAAGCGGAAGGTTTTTGATCATAATAGTGTAAGGTCAATTTCAGTGCGCCCCCAAAATAGAGAAAATCCAAGAAGCTGTTAACAAAAATGGCTAAGTTTGCCGCATGAGCACATCGAACGACTTACTGCTGAGAACGGCGAGAGGCGAGCAAGTAGAACGCCCGCCGGTATGGTTGATGCGGCAGGCGGGGCGTATACTCCCGCAGTACCGCGCTATTCGGAACCGCTTGTCAGGCTTCAAGGAACTGGTGGAAACGCCGGAACTGGCCGCTGAAGTGACGATACAGCCGGTAGACGAGCTGGGCGTGGATGCCGCAATTATCTTTTCGGATATTCTGGTTATCCCGGAAGCGATGGGGTTGCCGTACGAGATGGTGGAAAAACGAGGGCCGCTGTTTCCGAAGGTGATCAAATCAGCCGCCGATATCCAAAAATTGCGTCAGGGCGGCAGTGCTGCTGCTGAGCTGGGCTATGTGTACGATGCTGTGCGCGAGACTCGTAAACAGCTGGACGGCCGGGTACCGCTCATTGGTTTTGCCGGAGCCCCCTGGACACTGCTGGCGTACATGGTGGAAGGCAGCGGCAGCAAGACATTCTCCAAAGCGAAGCGCTTCCTCTACTCCGAGGAAAAGCTGGCGCACGAACTGCTCTCCAAGATCACAAGCACGCTGATTGCTTACCTGAAGGAAAAGGTGAATGCCGGAGCGCAGCTGGTGCAGGTATTTGATTCCTGGGCAGGCATCCTCAGCCCGGCGCAGTACCGGAAGTTTGCGCTGCCTTACATCCGCGAGATCGTAGCGTCTATCGATGAAGTACCCGTGACCGTATTTTCAAAGGGCGCCTGGTTTGTACTGGAAGATATCGGGCAGCTCGACTGTCAGGTGGTGGGGCTCGACTGGAATACGCCGCCGGAGCTGGCGCGGCAGTGGGTGGGGCCCGAAAAAGTGCTGCAGGGCAACCTCGACCCCTGTCAGCTATACGCTGCTCCCGAGGAGGTGGCGGCGGCTGCTACCCGCATGCTCGACGCTTTCGGCCGCCGGCATATCGCTAACCTGGGCCACGGTGTATACCCCGATACCCCACTCGATGGCGTGAAAGCTTTCGTAAAGGCGGTGCAGGCCTACCGCTACAAATAAGTCATCCGTTTTTTGTAAAATCCCCGGGGAGCCGCTATTTTTGATCTCGTTTTACGAAAACACACCGGTGTATACTGCCCTGTTTCGTTCTGTAAATGACTGTGGGGCAGTTTGTTAGCCGGGTGAATCGCGCGAATTTGTTACGCCGCGTAACCGTAAAAGAAACGCTGCAGGGCAGCCGATAAAAAGCAACTATATGGGTTGGTTCAAACGACTGAAGGACGGTATTCAAACCGCAACACGCAATAAGAAAGAAGCTCCGGAAGGGCTGTGGTACAAATGCAAACGGTGCAAGGAAACCTCAACCATGAAAGAGCTGAAGGACAATTCCTTCAAATGCCCGCAGTGCAATTTCCACGTCCGCATCGGTTCCTATGATTACTTCGACCTGTTGTTTGACGGCAACTACGAAGAGATGTTTGAGGAACTGGTTTCCAAAGACTTCCTCGACTTTTCTGACCTCAAGCCCTATACACAGCGCCTGAAGGAGGCAAAGGATAAAACCGGCCTCAGAGATGCGGTGTCTGTAGCGCAGGGCAAGGTGAACCGCCGCCCGCTCGTCATCGCAGCGATGGATTTCAAATTTATCGGAGGCTCTATGGGTTCGGTAGTGGGGCAAAAGATTGCAATGGCGATCGACCACTGCATCGAGCACCGCGTCCCTTTTCTGATGATTTCCAAATCCGGTGGCGCGCGCATGATGGAGTCTGCTTTCTCGCTGATGCAGATGGCCAAAACATCGGTTAAGCTTTCCCAATTGTCCAAAGCGGGCATCCCTTACTTTTCTCTGATGACGGACCCGACGACCGGCGGGGTGACGGCCTCTTTT
>CAJXXJ010000862.1 GCA_913062745.1 uncultured Phaeodactylibacter sp. | reverse complement strand
CGGCGAGGCTTTTTAACGCAGCGAGGTGGAAAAAGAGCAAGTCAGAAATCACAAATCTTGGGTTGGCGGACTATAAATCCTATTACAATCATGAAATATTTTTTGCTGTTGCTGCTGCTGTGCGGTACCACCCTGCATGCACAGCAAGCCACCTACATGCCCGCCAATGAGCTGGAATTCAGCCTGGGCTTCACCGTTGGCAAATGGGCCGACGAGCACTACGCTCCGATCGCATACAAGCTCGGCGGGCTGCCGCTGCAGCTGGAGTACGCCCGGTATACCCGCCACGGCCATCAGTGGGCGGTGGGCGGCCAGGCACAAATTGCTACCCTCTTTGTGGAAGGCAATGATGCCTTGGAAAGCAGCCTGCTCGACTTGCGCTGGTCCGTGGCCTGGCGCTGGCAACTGCTGGACCGGCAGGGGCTACGCATCTGGGCCGGGCCGGCTTACGAAATGCAGTCACAGCGTGTGGACTGGGAACAGGAGGACGGCTTCAGCACTGCGCTGGCCTACCAGAATACACAGCACTTTTCTGCGGATCTGCAAGCGGTTTATCAATTGGGCGACTGGTCTTTCGGAGCAGCCCTGGAAATGCCCCTGCTCGCTTACAATAAACGGCCGGCCTATCAGGTGTACACCGATTTGCCGGATAACGGCAACCCGCTGTTTTATGCCAAAGGCGGCACCTGGCAGCTGCCCGATGATTACCTCGCGCCGGAAGCAAGCGTAGCGCTCTCCTACCGCGTCAGCCACACCTTTAGCCTCAGGCTGCAGTACGAATGGCAGTATACGGAGTTCAAAACCGCCCGCCGCAGCCTGCAGCGTACTCAACAACTTAATCTTGGATTCAACTTTAAATTCTAAAACCATGCGACCGATAACCATCACCTTTGCCTTCCTTCTGGTGCTTGCCGCCTTATTCAGCTCCTGCGACCGCCCTTTGCTGGATGAATCGCCCGACGTAACTGCAGCTGCCAATTTTGAAATGCTTTGGGAAGACCTGGACCGCCACTACAGTTCTTTTGCCATTAATGGCCTGGACTGGGATAGCATTTACACCGCTTATCGGCCGCGCGCCGAAGACAGCCACACCGAGGCAGCAACCTGGCAGCTGATGAGCGAGCTGCTGGAGGCCCTGGACGATGAGCACGTCAAACTTTTCGATGACGCAAACGGGCGCTTTTTCGGCTCGGGGCTGGCAGGAGCAGAAGCAGCAGAGGCCGCATTTAGCCTTGAGCTGATCGCCGGCCAATATCTGGATGTGGAAACACTGGGAGCCCCCAATAATTATGTCCTTTACGGAAAATCGCAAGATGGGAAAGTGGGCTACATCTATATTGCTGCCCTCCTGGATGAAGACCCCTCCGTGATGCAGCTGGTGCTGGACAAACTGGGCGGCGTGCAGGCAATAATCGTGGATGTGCGTAATTGTGTGGGCGGATACGACAAACTGGGCGCCCGCTACGCCGCTTACTTCTCAGATGGCGTACACCACCTTTACGATGCCCGTTTTCGCAACGGTCCGGAGCACGCCAACCTGAGCGAGCCGGAAGCTTACTACAGCCATTCCCCGCGGGCCAGTGGCTTTTCCGGCCCGGTCATCTTGCTAACCGACCGCAACACGGTAAGTGAAGGCGAAATCTTTACCCTTAATATGCGTTCTTTCGCCCATGTGGTGCATATGGGCACTACCACCGCCGGCGCACAATCGCTGGTCAGCCCGGCCCGCTTTCTGCCCAACGGATGGCGGTACGAGTATAGCATTCAGCTGATCACCCTGCCGGATGGCAGCAGCTACGAAGGGGCAGGAATACCACCGCAGCTTCCGGTAGCAAATACCGCCGCTGATATCGAGTCGGGCAAAGATGTAGTGCTGGAAGCCGCCCGCGAGTACCTCCGGGAGGAGTTTGGCATATAAAGAACACGGAGGGCCGGCGATTACTGCCTGCCCTCCCCGTTTTCTTCCTGCCGGGATTCAAAAAAGCGGTCCACCCGATCCTCAAACTTTTGCAGCCGCCCCTGATCATCTTTTTCCCGCAGCCAGTTCATCAGCCGCTTTAGCGGCGGGACG
>CAJXXJ010000861.1 GCA_913062745.1 uncultured Phaeodactylibacter sp. | reverse complement strand
GGAGGGGAAGTACCGGTTGTGTTTACTAATAGGCCACCGGTTAGTCTGTTCCCGGCAGTGACGCCGCTGCTGCGCTATTTTTTGGGGCGGCAGGTGGGCCTTCTGGGCGAGGCGCTGAAGCGGCAGGTGGCGGGGCAGAGTGGCGTTTACTACTACGATCAGCCTATTACGTGGGCGGACTGGCGGGGCAGGCTTGGTGTGGAGGCAGCGCCCGATGATTTCTTTAGCGACGGGGTTCACCCTTCGAGGCTGGCTTATCAGACCTGGGCGGTGGATATCGGGCGTTATGTGGTGCAGCAGGTTTTATAAAAATATCGGCTACTTTATTGCGGGCATAAAAAAAGCCCCGGCCAGCAGGCTCAGGGCTTAACATTGTGCTGTGTTGGGTTTAGCTTTCCACGGTGAAGGAAACTTTTGCATTGACGCCGTAGCTTACGATGCGGTTGCCTTCTACGTTCGCATTCATCTCCTTGATATAAACAGATTCGATATTTTTTACGGACCTGGCGGCTTCGTTGACTGCGTTTTGAGCGGCGTCATCAAAGCTCTTATCGGAGTTGGCGATCACTTCAATTACTTTTACAATAGCCATAATAGTTTCGTTTTCTTTTTTTGATAATTGGGTTTGTGGTGAAGAAACGGATGCGTTGGAGAGATGTTCGGCGGGGGCAAGGGTGCAGTTTCCCACTGCGCCCTTGGTTCCTTTGAGAGAACCGGGACGCTAATTGAGGGGATTAGGCTCTGTCATCGCCTGGCTCGTGGTGTAGCTTACCACTGTGCTGCGGGTTCCTGCCGGAGTTGGCGGCAGGTATGACATGCCGCACCTACGGCGCTCCAACTCTTTCTTCTGGCTTTATGCTACCCGCATTATCGCGCCGCCGGCGCTTGCCGGTAGGTTGCCGGTAGGTTGCCGGTAGGTTGCCGGAGTTGGCGGCAGGTACGACAATGCAAAGACATCAAAGAGGAGGCCTGTGCCGTAGATACAGAGCGGAATCCATTGCCAACGGCCGCACTGTGGTTCAAATTACTTCCTGCAAAAAGATCATCAGCATCAGGCCGGTGATAACAGCCAGGCCTGCATGGGTGGCGCGAGCATCCTCAAAGGCATCCGGCAACAACTCGGATACCACCATCCATACCATAGCGCCAGCTGCAAAACCAAGGCCGATGGGCAGCATAGGCTGGAAGAAATCTACGAATAGGAAGCTGGGGACTGCGACGAGTGGCTGCGGCAAACTGGAAAACACGGACCAACCCATGCTCTTCCAAACAGATACTCCGCGGGATACGAGTACCATACTAATTGCCAGCCCCTCCGGAATATTGTGGATGGCGATAGCGGCGGAGATGTAAGTTCCAAAATTTTGCCCGCCACCGAAGGAAACGCCCACGCCGACACCTTCTGCAAAGGAGTGGGCCGTCATCACGCCTACAATCATCAGGGCTTTAAGCGCATTTGCTCCCTGCAGCTCTCCCACCTGCAGTTCCTCCCGCCCCTCAAGACGAAGCCGGCTCCAGTAAATGAGGATGGCGCCGAGGGCGATGCCGGCCAGGGCCCGCCACAGGGAGTAGTCTAATCCTTCTTCGATCAGCCGGTAGCTGGCCGTAAGCATTAGCCCCGCAGCCAGCGCGTCGCCCAGGCTGATCCATTTCTTTTTTATCCGCTTTACAACGAAAAAGGGTAGGGCGCCAAGGCCGGTGGCCAGGGCGGTCAGGGTGGCGTAGATGAAGACTTGCCATTCCGGCGTAAGCTGGTTGAGCCAGGAAGTGATCATTTCTGTTTTCTTTGCATATTGATCGCCTGCGGTGGGCAGTGTGTTCGGAAGAATATTAAAGTAGCAGGGTAGGAGGCGGGCTTTCTCCTGGATATACCCTGGTGGGATTCCTTCTGCCGCAGCAGGGATGGAAGCGGAATGGCCGCCCTCCGGGATAAGCAGGGAAGCGGCCATAGGAGCGGACAGCCCGGCCGCCGGGACGGCGGGCTGCCCAAATAACTCAGATGGGCTCGCCCTCGGTGCGGGTAAGGCGGGCGAAGTGCTCGTTGATCTGCTCCAGCACGGAGCTGCTGTGCT
>CAJXXJ010000860.1 GCA_913062745.1 uncultured Phaeodactylibacter sp. | reverse complement strand
CGGTGAAGTACAAAGGCGTGGATGTCATCCCGCTCGAATTCCTCAAAGCGGTACTGCCGGACCCGGGCGAGCTGGGTGAAAACTATACCGGTGAGACCTCGATCGGCTGCCGCATCAAAGGCATCAAAGATGGTAAGGAGAAAACCTACTACATCTGGAATAACTGCAGCCACCAAGCCGCCTACGACGAGACGGGCGCGCAGGGCGTTTCCTATACCACCGGCGTACCCGCCACCCTCGGCGCTATGATGGTGCTGACCGGAAAGTGGGGCGGTGCCGGCGTTTTCAACGTAGAAGAATTCAACCCGGACCCGTTCCTGGATAAGCTGGGAGAGATGGGCCTGCCTTGGCAGGAGGAAGTTGGAATTGATTTGGAATTATAAAGCGATATTCAAATGCCTGTCAAAGACTTTTACCACGATCATGTCAAGTCTGCACTCGAAGCGGAAGGGTGGGAGATTACCCATGATCCTTATTTTATTCGGGTAGGGCGCAGGAAAAGCTTTATTGATCTGGGGGCCGAGAAAGCTGTAATTGGAGCTGAGAAAGAGGGCGTGAAGATTGCAGTGGAAATAAAAAGCTTTCTCGGTGCTTCTGATTTGGATGAATTTGAAGATGCTTTAGGGCAATTTATTATTTACTTCAATGCTCTTGAAGAAAAAGACCCTGACCGGCAGTTGTACATGGCTATGCCGAGTGATTTTCATGAGCGGTTCTTCGAAGACGAGTTCTTCAGGAAACTGGCCGAGCGCTATAGTCTTAAAATGATTATTTTTGATGAGAAGAACAAAGCAATCCACAAATGGATAAAGTAGTAAGGTACAAGGCAGAGATCAGGGCGCTGTTGGAAGATATTTATGCAATGATACCTTCTGATGAAGCTATTGAAACCCAACTCATACTGGACGAAGAGCGAGGGCATTTCTTGCTACTTTCCGTGGGCTGGGAAAATGGCCACTGGGAGTACGGCAGTTTCGTCCACATAGATGTTAAATCGGACGGAAAGGTCTGGATACAACATAACGGGACAGACCTCAAACTGGGAGACGAGCTGGAGTCTAAAGGCATTCCAAAGTCAGATATCGTTATTGGATTTCATTCCCCGTACAGCCGAACGCTCACAGAATATGCAGTAGGGTAGTAAAGCAAAAACTCTTCTGCTATAATTTTTAAAAAATAACATGATCAACTACGCACAAGCCCCCTCCCCGTCCTTCCTGCTCGACGAGAGCCGCCTGCGGCGCAACCTTGAGCTCATCAGCAGTGTGCAGGAGCGCGCCGGCGTGTCGGTAATACTAGCCCTCAAAGGGTTTTCCATGTGGCGGGTCTTCCCGCTGGTGAAGCAGTACCTGAAAGGCGCTACTGCCAGTTCCCTGCACGAAGCCCGGCTGATTTACGAAGAGATGGGGGTGCGGGCGCATACCTATTCTCCGGCTTATATCCCGGGAGAACTGGAAGAAATCCTGAAGTACAGCAGCCACCTTACCTTCAATTCTGTAGCCGAATATGAGCGGCACGCCGGGCATTTGGCGAAAGCCGGACATAAGGTATCTGCCGGCCTGCGCGTCAACCCGGAATACTCTGAGGTGGAAACGGACTTATACAACCCGGCCGCACCCGGCTCCCGCTTAGGCATCGCGCCAGACGGGCTGGGCGAGCGTTTGCCGGAAGGGGTGGAGGGGCTGCACTTCCATACGCTTTGCGAATCGAGCTCCTTCGATCTGGAGAAGGTGCTTGCTGCTTTTGAGCATTACTTCGGGCGTTTTTTCCCACAGCTCAAATGGGTCAATCTCGGCGGCGGCCATCTGATGACGCGGCAGGGGTACGACATCCCCCACCTGGTACAGCTTTTGCAAAAATTCCGCGAGCGCACCGGTCTGGAAGTCATTATGGAGCCAGGCAGCGCCATCGCCTGGGAGACGGGCGAACTGGTGACCACTGTGCTGGATGTGGTGGAAAACCGGGGCGTACGCACCGCCATCATTGACGCCTCCTTCACCGCGCACATGCCGGATACGCTGGAGATGCCCTACCTGCCCAAAATCATTGGCAGCAAGCCGGAAGGGGAGGGGCC
>CAJXXJ010000859.1 GCA_913062745.1 uncultured Phaeodactylibacter sp. | reverse complement strand
CAGAACTACCGGGTGGTAGTCGACTGTATCAACAGCTCCGGAGCCGTAGCGATGCCGGCCTTGCTGCGTGCACTGGGATGTCAGTGCGAGCTCATCAACAAAAAGCCTAACGGGCACTTTGCGCATAATCCGGAGCCGCTGCCGGGGCACCTCAAAGAGCTGTGCCAGGCCGTAGTGGAAGAAAAAGCGCAGCTGGGGGTAGCCGTAGACCCGGATGTGGACCGCCTCGCGTTCGTGAGCGAGGATGGCAGCTGGTTTGGTGAAGAATACACGCTGGTGGCGGTGGCAGACTATATCCTGCAGCACAAACCCGGCAACACGGTTTCCAACCTTTCTTCCACCCGTGCTCTGCGGGATGTGACGGAGCGCCACGGCGGCACCTATTACGCAAGCGCAGTAGGCGAGGTGAACGTGGTCACTGAAATGAAGAACAGGAATGCCGTTATTGGCGGAGAAGGCAACGGCGGCATTATCCTGCCGGATCTGCACTATGGCCGGGATGCGCTGGTAGGCGTAGCCATTTTCCTGACCTATATGGCCAAAAGCGGCAAAATGCCCACCGAGCTGCGGGCGGGTTACCCCGACTACCATATGATTAAGGACAAAATCCCGCTGCGCCCGGATATCGATGTGGACGGCCTGCTTAAAAAGCTGGAGGAGCGCTTCAAAGAGGAAGATTACTCAACCATCGACGGATTGAAGATCGACTTTGCGGATGGGTGGGTACACCTGCGCAAGTCCAACACCGAGCCCATCATCCGGGTATATGCCGAGGGGGAAAGCCCGCAGGCCGCTCAGGAATTTGCCGCGCGCATGAAAAACGCGGCTTCCGAATTCATTCAGTAAACTGTAATTGTATGCAAGCCCTAAGCAAACCGCCGGTTACCAACCTGGAATCTTACTTTGCCCCTTACCGCCGCAATGTGGTGGGGTACGATCAGCGCTTCGACACGCCCTTCGGGCAGCAGCGCATTGTGTACGCCGACTGGACGGCGAGCGGCAGGATGTATCAGCCTATTGAAGAGCGCCTGTCCCGGGATATTGCCCCCTTTGTCGGCAATACCCACACCGAAACCTCTGTCACCGGCACAAGCATGACGCTGGCCTACCACCGCGCCAAAGAAATTATCAAGCAGCATGTCGGTGCCCGCCCTAAAGATGTGCTCATCAGCTCCAATTCCGGCATGACCGGGGTGGTCAATAAATTTCAGCGTATCCTGGGCTTGAAGGTGCACGAAGCTCATCGCCCGGCCGTTCACCTGCCGGAGGAAGAGCGTACCGTGGTCTTTATCAGTCACATGGAGCACCATTCTAATCAGACCAGCTGGCTGGAAACGCTGGCCGATGTAGAAGTAATCCGGCCCCGCGAAGATGGACTAATGGACCTGGACCACCTGAACGAGTTGCTGGAGAAGTATCAGCACCGCAAGCGCAAGATAGCAGCGATTACCTCCTGCTCTAATGTGACCGGTATCAAGACGCCTTATTACGAGATCGCCGAAATCATGCACCGCCACGGCGGCCTGATCTTTGTTGATTTCGCCTGCTCGGCTCCGTATATCGAGATCAACATGCGGCCGGAGAATGAGCTGCGCCACCTGGATGCACTGTATTTCTCTCCGCATAAATTTCTGGGCGGCCCCGGCAGTTCCGGTATTCTGGTCTTCGATCCCAAGCTCTACACCAATCGCGTACCCGACAATCCGGGGGGCGGTACGGTCGACTGGACGAATCCCTGGGGCGGCCACAAATACATTGACGAGATCGAAGCCCGGGAAGACGGCGGTACGCCCTCTTTCCTGCAAACCATGCGCGTAGCGCTCTGCTGCAAGCTAAAAGATGAAATGGGCGTCGACAATATCCTGCGGCGCGAAGAAGAATTGCTCGATATCATCTGGCCTCGCCTCGATGCCATCCCAAATCTGCATTTGCTGGCCGATCCCCATCGCGAGCGTCTGGGGGGGATCTCGTTTTATATCGACGACCTGCACTATAATTTGGGCGTAAAATTACTCAACGACCGCTACGGTATTCAGGTGCGTGGCGGCTGCTCATGTGCCGGCACCTACGGGCACTACCTGTT
>CAJXXJ010000858.1 GCA_913062745.1 uncultured Phaeodactylibacter sp. | reverse complement strand
GCCCTACGTATTTGTTCTTTCATTGCCCTGCTTTTTACCTGTTGTGAAGTCCTCTCTTAATTGATGCGGATGTAGACGTAGAGGTTGATGCTCTTCGGCCGGGTCTCGGCTCCGCCGGTGTGATTGATGGTATGAGTATGACTACCGTTCATACTTGTTTCATTATCATCATTTCCAGTTCCATTTCCTGGTGAATCGTTTCCATCACCTCGCCAATCATTTGAAACTTCCTTAAATGCACCTGTGTGGGTATGGTTGCCAGCTGCCTGCATGCTGTGATTATGCGACCGGATTTCGTCCCCCACGTAGGTACCGGGCGGCGTATCAGCCGAGCGGCTGGGGTCTTGCCGGTTGCTGTTGCGGTCGTCGTGCGCCCGCAGGAAGAGCCCCCGGGCATCGGGCAGCTCAGCTACGCCGTAAGCGGCATTGAGCTTGGTATCCGAGGAGAGCCCGGCCCCGTTCATCAATACCCAGCAATCGCCGTTTTCCTGCCTGAACTGATCGAGCGGGAGGATGGAATACTTGACATCGCCCACCGCCCCTTTGCAGCCGGTCAGGGAGACAGCAGTGGTTGCAGAGTGGGCATGCAGGGCGTAGGGGGCAGAGGTTAGCTCCACGCGGGGAGTCAGCTCGGTGCCATCCACCGTTACCCCGAGGTATACGCGTTGAGAGAAGACATCAAGATCGATAGGAGTGGTGCTCCCCAGGTTGTAGTTGTACACGCCTCCTGTGACGGTTACTTCAGCAGTCTCTTGCCACTGTGCCGTCCCTCCGGCCCCATCGTGGTACAGCTTAAAGGTCATGGTCTTGGTGCCATCGGGTATAGCGGCCCCGTCGGAGTTTTTGAGGGCGCCCTGTACATTCAGGCGGGGGGCTCCGACTTGGGCGAAGCCCGTGTACAGGATGGTGAGTAGCCCCAGCAGAAGTGTAATCTTCCTGACTGTATGCTCAGGAAGAAGCGTGCACATTCGTTTCATGTCTTCTTTAGTAAGGTTTATTAATGTATCGTTTGCCAAAGCCTCCGCTGACGGAAGGCCAAAGCTTGTTTTCGGGAAGTATGCCATAAAGATGTATCCCGCAATGCAGGTCCCGGGAGCTGCTTTCCTTATTTCCGGGGAACATTATCCGGTCAGGTAAACTATCCGGAAGTAATCGTAGTGTTTGTTTCTCTCGTTATCAATGATTGCGAATCTATTGTATACGGCCTTTTCGTGAGGTCCCGATAAGGGAAAAGAGAGTCCCAAATCGTGAAAATAAAATGAGACACCTTTTAAGGTGTTGTTATTCAATTGTTTGTGGAAGTGTGTTTTGCTATTAAATAAATGGTTGAATACAAGTTGTAAATCACATTGGAAAACCGGCTGGGCTGGTTGTGGGGATCAGGAACCCGGGGAAGCTTTTAAAAATGGAATCGGCTTTTTCAATTCGGGGCCAAGAAGTGCTGGCGAGGAAACATAGAAGGTGATCAAGCCTAAAACAGTACAGCGTGTATTCTCCATTTTTTGTAATAATTGAGGATTGGGCCAGGAGTGCGTGGCAGTTCCTGACCACTTTGTTAAATTTGAACTCATTTTAGACTTAAGTAAACAAATATGCACAAACAACTGAAGGGCGGCCTTTTCGTGGTAGTCCTGTGTACTGTATTGGGCCTGCCTCTCAGCATTTACGCTGAGACCTTCACAGAGCATACGGGGCCTTCCGACTTCGACAGCCTTCTGGAACAAGCTCATGCTTTACTTCCGGAACGGGCAGACTCCTGCGAACAGCTGGGGCAGCTTTTGCTGCGCATGGCAATGGAAGCCGAAAGTGACGCTATGATTTTTAAAGCCAATCAGCTGCTGGGTTACGCTTACTACTATCAGGGAGATTACCGGCAGTCTAATTTTTATTATCAAAGTACGCTCGGTAGCCTTTTTTTGGACATGCACCCAAGCGTTGCCGCTTCAGTTTATAACAACATCGGCATCAACTACGAACTGCTTGATGAATACGACAAAGCAATAGACGCCTACCTGCAGTCCCTGTACGCAGAGGAAAAGACAGGAAATACGGATGGAAAATACATGACCTGGATCAATCTGGG
>CAJXXJ010000857.1 GCA_913062745.1 uncultured Phaeodactylibacter sp. | reverse complement strand
CTTCATCATTGAGCTCCCGCCGCAACTCGAGGGAACGCTCGTAGTAATCCAGCGCACTATCAAAGTTTTTTTGCCAGGCGAGGACGTTGCCTATATTATTGTAGGAACGGGATAAGCCGAGTTTATCATTGATGCGCTCTCGAATCTCAAGGGCTTCAAAGTAATGCCTGGAAGCCTTGTCCATTTCTCCCTGATACCAGTAAATGACTCCCTGCGTATGCAAGGCATCAGCGATGAGGGTATCTTGTTCAAACTGTCGGGCTATTTTCAGGGATTGCTGGGCATATTCGTGGGCGGTAGCAGGGCGGTCGGATTTGTAGAGCCAGGCCAGCTCCTTCAGAAAGTAAGCGAGACGTGGACTAAGGGAGGTTTGCTCAATGGAATCGAGCAGCTCGCTTTCACGGGATGTGTTTTGGCTGTACAGAGCTTGGGCAGTGCTAAGCAGCAGAGCGAGTATAAATAGTATCCTTAGAAAAAGGCTATTCATAAGCCAGGGTATCAAAGGTGCAATATTTGATTTAAAGCCAGCCGTGCAATTGGGATTTAGTAGTATTGCCGGGCTGTTTTTCGGAGAATGCAAGCCTAGAAGCCGGCATTCTCGGCTATTTAACCGCCCCCTGCGCTACATGATTGGCAAAAGCAAGCTCTGCAGAGGTCATACAACCTGCAATATACAGAAAAAATCAACAAATGTTCGGTGCTTTTCACAAGCAAAATAAAACGGGAACCCTTCCTGTAACCGGAAGGGCTCCCGATGGAGTGTTCTTTGCTGATTCTTTGATGTGGTTATCCAGGACGAATTCAGAAAAGAAATACCCTATGCCGGAAGGCAGGCTGCTTGCCGGTCAAGGCAGAAAAAGGGTATAAATCATCCTTTTATGCTAGGGTCGCAGCCATTCGTTTTCCGGCCGTTAGCAGGTTGTGTTACTCTGCGGCAGTCAGGTCTTCAATCGTAGCTTCCTGTGCATTGGTCTTCACAGACTCAATACCTTTTTCCATGCCGGATTTGCTTGCGTACATTTGGCTGGAGCCAACGATCTGTTTGTTCGCTGCCAACAGGTTGAAGTGAAACTTGCCGTTAGCGCTTTCCTTGCGCTCAAAACGCTCGTCCATAGCCGAATTTTTACGGACGCTTTCGATACCATTTTTGCAGCCTGACTTGCCGGAATACCCCTGGCTGGACAGAATCACCTGCCCGTTTTTCGCCTTGAGGCGGAAATAGTACTTCTCGTTGTTGTCGCTCTGAAAAATCTCAAACTTCATAAAGGGTCGGTATTTAGTGTTAATATAAATGAAGTAGCCAAAGGCCATCGTATAGACGCAATTATGTTGGGTGGGTCACTTAAAGAGAGGTTAAATTATTTATTTCAATGGTTATTTCCCAAGTTTGATGATTATTTTCAAACCGCTTTTTTCTCTCACCAAGCAGGATGCTATGAAGTACTATTGCTTATTGACACTAATTCTGATGGCCGCGGGCCTGCATGCTCAATCAGAAAGACTCCCCTATTACACGCAGTTCAACCTCAATTTCCAGCTTGCGGTACCAGTGGAAGGCCTGCGCTCTGAGCTGCAGGAGACGGGCATCGGGCTCGGCGGGCAGCTACTGTTTCAGCTTGGGAGGGGGCGCCCGGTTTTTGCAGGGGCTGACTTTTCTTATGCCAACTTCGATAGTGAATCTGTCTTTTTCACAACTACACAGAACGGCTTTGAAGAGGACTTCCGCCTGCGCACCCGCACAAATGTGCTGATTGGGCACGCTATGCTGCGCTTCAAGCCCTTTACCGGCTTTTTTCTGCAGCCTTACGTGGATGGCCTTTTTGGCTTCAAGCGCTTCTACGCCCGTACTACCTTTGCACAGTTATTTGACAATGAGGAGGAAGAGCTAATCGAGTCGGAAACGGATCAGGCAGACAGCGCACTGAGTTTTGGCGTGGGCGGTGGCCTGCAGTGGCGGGTAAGCCTGCGGCCGCAAATTTTGATTGACTTGCGCTGTAACTACTTCATGGGCGGCAATGCCAGCTTTCTGGTACGCAGCTCCGACCCGCCACCCCGGCTGGAAGACCCGATAGAGGCGTTTGAAGAACGGCGGG
>CAJXXJ010000856.1 GCA_913062745.1 uncultured Phaeodactylibacter sp. | reverse complement strand
CAATAATCAAGACCTTGCCATGAAACACAAAGTTGCTCCTTCCTTGCTTGCTGCGGATTTTACCCGCTTGCAGGACGAGATCCAAATGGTCAATGACAGTGCTGCTGACTGGCTGCACCTCGATGTGATGGACGGCCGTTTTGTGCCCAACATCACCTTCGGCATGCTGCTGGTAGAGGCTGCTCAGCGGCTATCCACCAAGCCGCTCGACGTGCACCTCATGATCGTAGAGCCCGAGCGTTACATCGCGGACTTTCGGGGGGCTGGCGCTGATGTCATCACCGTACACTACGAAGCCTGCCCGCATTTGCACCGGGTAGTGCAACAGATCAAAGAAACAGGCGCCAAAGCCGGCGTCGCAATCAACCCACATACCCCGGCGGGCCTGCTGGAAGATATTATCGAAATGGTAGACCTGGTCTGCGTGATGTCAGTCAATCCGGGCTTCGGCGGGCAGAAGTTTATTTACAACACCATCCCTAAGATACGTCGTCTCAGGGACCTCATCACGGTGCGCAACGCCGAGACGCTTATCGAGGTAGACGGCGGGGTAGGGCTGCAAAATGCAGAGAAAATCCTTCAGGCCGGCGCGGATGTACTGGTAGCCGGCAGCAGCGTCTTCAAAGCAGATGATCCCCGGAAGGCAATAGATCGCCTGAAAGACATTGGGGGCGAAATAGAACGGTTCGCCTAGGTATTTACAATTTGAATATCGTACTTCGGCCCTGTCCTGAGAACGATCACACTTAGTCTATTCCTATGAAACACTTCTTCCTGGCATCCGTGCTCACCCTGATGTGCAGCTTTTTCCTGCAGGCACAGGAAGGCGCAAGCGCGACCGTCACCGGTATCGTAACCGATGCAGTCAGCGATGCTCCTATTGAATTTGTGACCGTATACATAGATGGTACTTCCAATGCGGTAGAGACGAGCCGTACCGGCCGCTACAGCATAGCAGTCCCTGCCGACGAGCCTTTTACGCTGGTATTTTCCCGCATTGGCTATCAGGAAGCCCGTGCCGGGGTGGCCGCAATGCCACCGCGCACCGCCCGTCAGGTAGACGTATCGCTGGCCCCCGTCAACTCGGAGCTGGAGGTGATTGTCCGGGAAAGCAAAATACAGGATGCCGGCATGATTCGCGAGGACGTGGAACAGCTCAAACTGCTGCCTACCACCACCGGCAACCTGGAAAGCATACTGCCGCACATCGCCCTGGGCGCGAGCGGGGGCACCGGCGGGGAGCTCAGCTCGCAGTATAACGTCCGGGGTGGCAACTACGACGAAAACCTCGTCTACGTCAATGATTTTGAAATCTACCGCCCACAGCTGATCCGCGCCGGGCAGCAGGAAGGCCTCACATTTGCCAACATCGACCTCACCCGCAGCCTGTCGTTCTCCTCCGGCGGCTTTGAAGCCAAATACGGCGACAAGCTTTCCTCCGTGCTGGATATCAAATACAAGCGCCCGGACAGCCTGCGGGCATCCGTCGAAGGCAGCTTCCTCGGCGGCTCTACACACATAGAGGGCAGCTTCGATGTAGGCAAGAGCGGCTACCGAAAGTTCCGCTATCTGGCGGGGGCCCGCTACAAGACCACCCGCTACCTGCTCGGTACACTGGATATCGAAGGGGAATACATTCCCAATTTCTCTGACTTTCAGGTATATCTGACCTACGACCTGAACCGCGACTGGCAAGTGGGTTTCCTGGCTAACTACAACCGCTCCGAGTACAACTTCCGGCCTCAGGAGCGCAGTACGGCGCTGGGGCTGGTGAATTTCGCCCTGCAGCTGTTCAGCGTTTTCGACGGGCAGGAGGTGGACGACTTCACGACCTCAATGGGCGGCTTGTCGCTGACGTATGTGCCGGACCGCAAGCGCAATCCGCTTTTCCTCAAGTTTATGGCTTCCTCTTTCCGCAGTGACGAGAACGAGCGCTTCGACATTACCGGGCGCTACAGCCTGCGGCAGATAGAAACCGGACTGGGCAGCGACAACTTCGGGGAGGTCATTGCTGAGCTGGGCTCGGGTACACAGCAGCAGTTTGTGCGCAACTTTCTGAACATACAGCTCTTTAATTTTCAGCACAAAGGGGGGATTG
>CAJXXJ010000855.1 GCA_913062745.1 uncultured Phaeodactylibacter sp. | reverse complement strand
CCAAGTACGGCTACGAATGGCAACCCAGCCAGCTGCAGCGCTATCAGTGGAACCCCATTCAGCTCAACCGGGTACGGGTCACTAATACTTCGCCTGAATTTGAGCAGCGCCTGGACAACGACCCCCGCCTTCGCCGCAGCTTCAGCGACTACTTCATCGCCAGTACGCGCTTTCAGTTTGACTATAGCGAAGAGCAGCCCAACTCCCGGCAGGACTACTTATCCACCCGGGTGGCAGTGGAAGCTGCCGGCAATCTGGCCTACGGCCTGAACGAATGGCTCGCTTCGGAGCAGGATCAGCCCTACGGCCTGTTTGGCCTGCCCTTTGCCCAGTTTTTCCGCATAGACGGGGGCGCGCAGTACCACCACTTTACCCAAAATTCGGAATGGGCAAGCCGGCTCAATATCGGCCTGGCCGTCCCGTACGGCAACGCTGACGCTATCCCCTACGTCCGGCAATTTTTCGTAGGCGGCTCCAACAGCATCCGTGCCTGGCAGATACGCGCGCTTGGCCCGGGTGCTACCGAAGTGGAAGAGCAGAACGCCGAAATTTTTCAGGACCAAACCGGCGATATCAAGCTGGAGGCTAACCTGGAGTACCGCTTCCCGCTTTTCTCCTATCTGAAAGGCGCCCTGTTTACCGATGCCGGCAACATTTGGCTGATGCCGAAAGAGTCGATCGAGCTGGACCCGGAAACGGTCTTCCACTGGAACCGATTCTACCGGCAGATTGCGGTAGGCACTGGCTTTGGCTTACGCCTGGATATCACCTACTTCGTGCTGAGGCTTGACCTGGCCTGGCCCGTGCGCAAGCCTTACAACGAGGCAGGCAACCGCTGGGTGTTTGACGAAATTGATTTTGGCGACCCGGGCTGGAGGCAGGAGAACCTGGTCTTCAACCTCGCGCTGGGCTATCCGTTCTGATGCACAGGCCCGCTACCGCCTATCTGCCGGCTTCACAGAGAACAAACTGTTCATTCCAAACGTATACTTACCCGGAGGAGTGGTAACAGCGCAGTGCAGCCCTGGAATCGCGCTATACTTACCAATTTCAGGACGTATTGTTGCCAAGCTTTACGCTAACTTCCTTACTTTTGCCCTCTTCCGCTCAGGCGTGTAAGACTGGGCAAGCCGCGGTTGCCGCTTAACTTTTGAAAACACAGCATAAGAATGAGGACTAAACTGTCGCAATTTGACTTTAAGCTTCCGGAAAAGCGTATTGCCAAATACCCCGCTGATAATCGTCATGACTCCAGGTTGATGGTCGTGCACCGTGAGACTGGCAAAATCGAACACCGTACGTTCAAGGACATCATGGAGTACTTCGACGAAGGGGATGCTATGATTTTCAACAACACCAAAGTCTTCCCGGCACGCCTTTACGGCAAAAAAGAAAAAACAGAAGCAGATATTGAGGTATTCCTGCTGCGGGAGCTCAACAGCGAGTCCCGCCTGTGGGATGTACTCGTGGATCCTGCCCGTAAAATCCGGGTGGGCAACAAGCTATATTTTTCAGATAAAAGCGGCAACGACCTGCTGGTTGCTGAGGTAGTGGACAATACCACTTCCCGCGGCCGTACCATCCGTTTTATCTATGATGGGCCCGATGAGGATTTTCAGAAAGACCTCAACAGCCTGGGCACTACGCCGCTTCCCAAAGAAATTGGCCGCAAGGCAGAAGAAATTGACCGCGACCGCTTTCAGACGGTTTTTGCCAAGGAGCTGGGCGCAGTAGCTGCGCCTACGGCCGGCCTGCACTACAGCCGCGAACTGCTCAAGCGCCTGGAGATCAAAGGCGTCAACTTTGCCGAACTCACCCTGCACATCGGCCTGGGTACCTTCCGAAATATCGATGTAGAGGATCTGTCCAAGCACAAGATGGATGCCGAGTATTTTCAAGTGCCGGAGTCTGCCGCAGAAATCGTGAATAAAAGAAAAGCGCAAGGCAAAAAAATATGTGCCGTAGGAACTACTTCTATACGATCCACAGAGTCTGCAGTAAGTGCGACAGGCACCCTCAAAGCCGCCGAAGGATGGACAAACCTATTTGTCTACCCGCCTTATGAATTTAATATCGCCAACTGCATGATTACAAACTT
>CAJXXJ010000854.1 GCA_913062745.1 uncultured Phaeodactylibacter sp. | reverse complement strand
TTAATGGATTACGCCATCAATGCCAGCTTGGCGATTTCCAATGTGGCGCTGCAAAAATACGACCGCGCGGGCCTGATCACTTTTTCCGACAAAGTTGGCGCGGCGGTCAAGTCGGACAGCAAGCCCACGCAGCTCAATAAGATCCTCCTTGCCCTCTACAAAGAGCAGGAGCGCCCGGTGGAAGCCAACTACGAATTGCTCTACTACGCTGCCCGCAAGCTGATCAAAGGGAGGAGCCTGTTGCTGCTGTACACCAATTTTGAGAGCACCTTCGCCCTCGAGCGGGTGCTGCCGGTGCTGCGGCAGATCAACCGCATCCACCTGCTCGTAGTGGTTTTCTTTGAAAATACCGAAATCCGTGCCTTCGTGGAGGAAGAGGCCGAAACCGTGGAAGACATTTACCATCAGACGGTAGCCCGGCGATTCCTCAACGAAAAGCAACAAATGGTGCAGCAGCTGCGGCAGTACGGCATCCAAAGCGTGCTGACCCGCCCGGAAGACCTGAGCATCAATACCGTCAATAAATACCTCGAGCTCAAATCCCGCGGGCTGATTTAAAACTTAATTCTTTACCACCTCAAATTCCGTACGCCGGTTGCGCTGCCGGCCTTCCGCGCTGTCATTATCCGCAATCGGCCGGCTTTCGCCGAAACCTTTGTAGGACAGGCGGCCCTGATCGATGCCCTGCTGTAAGAGGTACTCGTACACTGCTTTGGCGCGCTCCTGCGACAGCCGTTTATTATCCTCCGGCTGCCCGACGTTATCGGTATGGCCGTTGATCTGTATGTACAGTTCGGGATAGTCTTCGAGCAGAGCCGCGAGGCGGTTGAGCTCCGGTGCTGACTCCGGCCGCAACTTAGAGGAGCCGGTGTCAAAAAATACGTTGTTGAGCACGATGGGCTTAGCGGCTTCCACCGCTGCAGTATCTTCCGGTATAGGCTCCAGCTCAATGAGGAGCTCGTAGGGTTTGCCCGGCAGCCGCTGCTCCCGCAGTGCGAAGTTTTCGGAGTGGAAAAGGTAGCCGGTTTTCGCTACGTTGAGCGCGTAGTCCTCCCCTACTGGAAGCACAGCCAGAAACTTGCCCCGCTCATCGGTACGGCTGCTCGTATGCAGCTGCCCGCCCTGCAGGCGCAGGATTTCCACATCGGCCTCGAGGGGGCGCTTGGTATCAGCATCCCGTACTTGGGCCTGTACGTAGGTAGCGGGCGTAGGCTGTGCTTCCGGATAAAGCGTAAAGGAAAAGATATCTGCATCGCCCATTTCCTGCTGTGGCGCAATCGGGTTTTCCTGGTCGGAGTCAAAGTAAGCCGTTTGCCCGTCGAGGCTGACGATGATAGCGCCTTCGTTGCGCGGCGTATTGATTGGGTAGCCCAGGTTAAAAGGCCGGCTCCAGCTGCCGTCCGCTTTGCGGCGGGAGAGGTAGAGGTCATACTGCCCCATGCCCGGGTGGCCCTTTGACATAAAGTAAAGCGTCTTCCCGTCCGGGTGGAGGAAGGGCGCCTGTTCGTTCAGCTCGGTATTGATGCTGTCCCCGAGGTTCTGCGGCCGGCCCCATTCGCCGTTTTCCTGCCGCTCGCACATCCAGATATCGAGCCTTCCTTTACCGCCTACACGGTCGCTGACAAAGAATAGTTCCCGGCCATTAGCGGACAGGGAAGGCTGTGACTCGAAGCTGCCGGTATTGACCGGTGCCGGCAGCCGCCGGGGGCGCTCCCAGCGGCCGTTCTGCCGGGGGGCGAAGTAAAGGTCAAAATTATTCCGCTCGTCATTACGCGCAAAAGCCATCGCCTGCCCGTCCGCCGATATACTCGGGCTACTGTCATTAAAGAGGGTGTTGAGCGCACTCAGCGGTTGCCCGGCGGCCCAGCCGCTGTCGGAGCGCTGTGCGTAGTAAATGTCTTCGTTGCGCGGGCTGGCGCGGCGGGTATAAACGAGGCTTGAGCCATCCGCGCTGATGGAAGGCAGGTACTCCGGGTGTTCGGTATTGATGCTGCTGCCCAGCCGCTGCGGCTCGAAGGGGACGGGTTGTTCCACGGCGCGGGAGGCAAACTCAGCATCTTCGAGCAGCCGCTCTGCCCGTACTTTGTATTTACCATCCA
>CAJXXJ010000853.1 GCA_913062745.1 uncultured Phaeodactylibacter sp. | reverse complement strand
CCTTGGAAACCTTGAAATCTGCCCCCTACCGCCAAACTACCTTCCGCTGAGCCAGCCGCCGCCCTTCCTGCCACAGGCTGGCCACATACAGACCGGCAGCCTGAGTAGGCAAGAGCACCTGCCCGGCCAGATTGCCCGGAGATTCGTACAGCAGCTGGCCTATGCTGTTGTGCAAACGCACCACCACCGGCCCCTGAACGGGCAGAGACCAGCTTAGCTGAACCTCGCCGGAAGCCGGATTGGGCAGAGCCTGCATCCGGGGGGCTTCAAGTGGCACCTCCGGGGCGTTGACATACACGGGAGTGACACAGTTCCGGTTATTGGATGGATGGTGATCAAAGCTGTAATTCGGCAGCTCCGCGGTGACGCAAAGCTCGAAAGGGTCACCAATGAGTGCAAAGTTGTTGAATTCAAATTCTTCAATCTTCCACTCCAGCTCTATAGTGCTGCCCGGAGCAAAATTCAGGTTTTCCCAGTGCCTTCTCCGGGACTGCTCAAAAGAAAAACAGGCATCCCAGGGATCGTAAATAATCCACGGGAAACGAGTAGCCAGAGACAGTGTTTGCACGGTGTCCTGACTATGATTTTCAAGTGTGAAACGGACATTGGGCAACTCGAAAAGATACACCTCTATCACGCCAAAAACTTCTATCATTCTTACAATTCCAGGCCGCTCCGGATGGAGGTCAGTAAGCGCAATATCGTACCCTGCCGATTCGCTGAAGCCATCAAACTCATAGTGTTTGACAAAAGGGGCAGCCCCTGCCCGCCCGGCCAGCAAATAGCCCGTTGGTGTAATCGCACTGACCTCAACCTGTATCCCCTCATCGATTTGAAAACCACCCAGCGGCTGAAGGCTGCTGTCGTAAATTCGGAGCAACTGATTGTCCTGCACAATTATAATCTGCCCAAAACCGGTAGCCACTGTCTTGATTTTAGCTCCGCCCGATGCGGCTGCAACGGCCTGCACTTCAAGTGCTGCATTATGCAACCAGACCGAATCCTGATCATAGCTAATGAAACCTCCTGATGCTGTAGCTTTCAGGCCGCTTCCCCGGTAGCCGGACAAGGTATCGAGTTGGGACAAAGCAGTATCAACAGCGATCAGATGCTGCTGCGTGCTAATCAACACCGTGGTGTCATTCAGCCGCTCCATTTCAACAAGATCCTGCCAGCCCGCAAAAGGCACTTGCCGGATGAACTGCCCTGATGTGGCCCACAACTGCAGGGCGCTATTTCCCGCACTGTATGCCATAAATGACGCCCCACCGAGTGGAAGCACTTTAAAAAATTCCTTGTAGAAAGGCATCTCCTGCATAGTGCCTTCCGGGCCGATGGACAGAATGGCCGGCGCTGAAGAGCATATCCCCGTATTGACAGGCAAAACAAGGGTGCTGTCCGGAGCTTCCTCGAATGAAATGCTAATCCCCTCTTTGAGTTCATACGGCAATTCTTCGTTGGCTACCAGATTACCGTTAGGGGTAAACTCTATCAACCAGTTGCGATCGGCCACCAACATCGCATAATTGCCATTTTGCCGTTCTACCAAATTAGTGACTTCTGCAGGCATCAACCAGAAAAAAGACCGCTCCCACTGAGCGTAGAGCGTTGTAGTGCCGATCAAAAGGATTACAGAAAGTATTGCTTTTTTCATGATTACTGAGGTTTGGAAAGAAAGATAGCACATCCAGGCTTCCGGCACAATGTTTCGGGCAAGTTGATTTTGCAGTGAGGCAGACCAAAGCATCCCGTAAATCTGCAGCCAGAAAGAACCGCGGGCGCCAGCTTTGTTTTGGGAGGCTTACGAAAAAAGCTTCATTACCGTAGACGAGGATAAACGAAAAAAGAATACCTTTAAACTTAAAGTGCCCCGGTTTTTACTTTCGGGTAGCTTGAGCCCTGAAAGGGCATCCCGCTGATGTAACGATAATGGCTCTGCTCATTCATTCAATCACCGGCCTGTAAAAAGACCGAATGAAGGGGGGACAAACCACGGCGCATTAAGCATGCGGCTTACGCAAAAAAAACGGGCGCAAACCAAATTGTCGCAACAGCCAGCATGATCGCAATTGGCTTAACCGTTGAATTCGATGATAGGATTTTG
>CAJXXJ010000852.1 GCA_913062745.1 uncultured Phaeodactylibacter sp. | reverse complement strand
TGCCAGTGAGAATAATTTGGTATTCGACTATATCGGGCTTTGGTACAGCAGCCCGGAGAAAGTCAGCTACCGCTACAGGCTGCAGGGGTTTGACCTGGGCTGGATACACTCAGGAGACACGAGGGCGGTCTACTCCAATCTGCCGCCCGGCCGGTATGAATTTCAGGTAGCCGCCACCGAAAACGGCTTGTTTAACGGCGAACCGGCAGCGAGCTATGCTTTCTATATCCGGCGCCCTTACTGGCAGCAATGGTGGTTTGTAGTGCTGGCTCTCAGCTTAGCCGCCTTTGTGGGGTACACTCTCATCCGGGAGCGCGACCACAGGCGGGAGCGGGAGGCGTTATTGCTGCGCGAAAAGGTGGAAAGCCAGTACGAGGCGCTGAAGAGTCAGATCAACCCGCATTTTCTGTTTAACAGCTTCAATACGCTGGTCAGCATTATAGAAGAGAACCCCGGGCAGGGCGTACATTTTGTGGAAAAGCTATCAGACTTCTACCGGAGCATACTGCAGTACCGCGAGCAGCAGATTATTGGCCTTGAAGAAGAGCTTCGGCTGGTGGATGCTTATGTGTTTTTGCTGAAAAAGCGCTTCGGCGAAAGCCTTAAACTGAGCGTAGACATTGAGGAAGCCTCCCGGTTTTACGTAGCGCCGCTTGCCCTTCAGATGTTGGTGGAAAATGCGGTAAAGCACAACGTCATCGCCCGCTCCCGGCCGCTTGCTATCTCCATAGAGCGGCGTGGTAAATATCTTGTAGTGCGCAATAATATACAGCCTAAACGCAGCAGGGAGCCATCTACGGGTTTCGGGCTGCAAAATATTGTCACGCGATACCGGCTGCTTAGCGATGAGCAGGTGCTGGTGGTTCGCCAGAATGGTTGTTTCGAAGTAATGCTGCCTGCGCTTAAAAACGGAAGATCATGATTAAGGTACTTATCATTGAAGATGAAGAAGCTGCTGCACGGCGGCTGGAAAAGCTGGTGATTAAGATTGAACCGGAAGCTAAAGTCCTGGCCAAAATTGACAGTGTAGAAGCTGCTATAGCCTGGCTGGAGGAGAAACCTGCGCCTGACCTGATATTTATGGATATTCATCTGGCTGATGGCTCAAGCTTTGAAATTTTCGAGCACGTTCATATAGTTTGCCCCGTTATCTTTACAACGGCTTATGATCAGTATGCGATTCAGGCTTTTCGCGTAAGCGCCGTAGACTACCTGCTCAAGCCAATCAAACGGGAAGAGCTACAGGCGGCTATTCAAAAGTACCAGCAACGGGCGCAATCCAGCCTGGTTGATTACAGCAGGCTCGCAAAGTCTTTGCAGAGTGATGCGCATACCCGTCGTTTTCTGATCAAAATCGGACAGCATATCCGTATGGTGGATGTCTCAGAGGCTGCTTACTTTTATACGGAAAACAAAATCACTTTCCTGGTCGATAAGGAAGGCAAGCGCTATCCGCTGGACTATTCATTGGAAAAGCTGGAAGAAATACTGGATGCGCGGCAGTTTTTCCGGGTCAACCGGCAAATGATCATTGCCCTGCACGCTATCGAGGAGATGTTTGCCTACAGTAAATCGCGCGTCAAAGTGGTGCTTAACCCACCTGCTGATACGGAGGTCATCGTGAGCACAGAGCGCTCCCCGCATTTTAAAAAGTGGTTGGTAGGAGAGGAGTAGCGTGGCCTACACCCGCATCTTGCCCCGCTTCACCAGATAAGACTGCAGTATAGGCTTAAAGCCCTCGTTGATATCCGCTTCCACAAAATCGATGCGGTACTGCAGGCACTTAAACTTGAGCTGCTCCTTAAATTTCGCCATCTGCTCCACATAGTAATCTTTCACCTGATTGGATTGCAGGCGTACCTTCTCGCCGGTCTCCATATCAATGAACAGGTAGGGGCGGTTTTCGAAAGCAAACTCCATCTCCTGAGCCTTATCCACCACATGGAAAAGAACAACCTCGTGCTTGTTGTGCTTAAGGTGCTGCAGGGCAGAGAACAGCTTCTCTGCATCCTCTGACTGCTCAAACATATCACTGAAAATGATAACCATAGAGCGGCGGTGGATGCTTTCAGCGATTTGGTGGATGGCTTCCGCGGCAGAGGTGGAACGGT
>CAJXXJ010000851.1 GCA_913062745.1 uncultured Phaeodactylibacter sp. | reverse complement strand
CCTGTATAAAGTTGACTGTAGCCTGGCCCTGCTGAAAGGTTTCGTGCTGCAGCAAATTGAGCAGGAAACCAATATTGGTGCTCACGCCCCGGATACGGAACTCGCGCAGTGCCCGGTGCAGCCGCTGCGATGCCCCTTTTTGAGTGCGCCCCCAGGCGGTCACCTTCACCAGCATACTGTCGAAGTAGGGGGAAATTTTGGCACCCGGGAAAGCACTGCCGGCATCGAGCCGGATACCCATGCCGGAAGCAGACCGGTAAGCGATAAGGGTGCCGTAGTCGGGCTTGAAATTGTTACTCGGGTTCTCGGTGGTCACCCGGCACTGTATGGCGTAGCCGCTACATTCTATATCTTCCTGATTACGGATATAGATAGAGCGGTGGCTGAGCGGGTAACCCATTCCGATCATGATCTGTGAGCGGACGATATCGATGCCGGTCACTTCCTCCGTGATAGTATGCTCTACCTGAATACGGGGATTTACTTCAATGAAGAATATATTCTCATCCTTATCGACCAGGAACTCTACGGTGCCTGCATTGCTGTAGTTGACGGCCTTGCCCAGGCGCAGCGCATAATCGTACAGCCGTTGTTTGGTCGCCTGATTGATGCTCATGCAGGGAGCGACCTCCACCACCTTCTGAAAGCGGCGCTGCACAGAACAATCCCGTTCATACAGGTGCACGAGCTTGCCGTATTTGTCGCCCAGCAGCTGCACCTCAATGTGTTTGGGCTGGTCGATAAACCGCTCCAGAAATACCGTGTCGTCACCAAAGGCATTGCCGGCTTCGGCACGGGCTTCGCGGTAAGCGCTCTTCAGGTCTTCCGGATTGCGCACTACCCGCATACCCCGGCCTCCGCCGCCGGCCGCTGCTTTGACCATGACGGGGAACCCGATGCGCTCGGCTTCCTGCTGTGCGATATCTTCATTGGTAAGCGGCTGCTGACTGTCTTCGATGAGCGGAACCTCTTCCTGTCGCGCCAGTTCTTTGGCGGCTACCTTATCGCCCAGGCGCTCCATGCTCTCCGGGCTGGGGCCGATGAATTCGATGCCCTCCTCGCGGCAGCGGCGGGCGAATTTTACATTTTCCGAAAGGAAACCATAACCCGGGTGGATGGCATCCACCTGATTCTCCTTAGCTACGCGGATGATTTCCTCGATATCGAGATAGGGCTTGAGCGGCTCCTCGTCGGGCCCTACCTGATAAGCCTCATCTGCTTTGTAGCGGTGCAGGGAATAGCGGTCTTCATAAGTATAAATGGCTACGGTGCGCAGCCGGATTTCGGAAGCTGCACGCAGTACGCGGATGGCGATTTCACCGCGGTTGGCCACCATCAGTTTCTTAAAACGCTTAATCGTTGGATTCATTCTCGCTTTAGTTGTGTCGTCTGAGCAAAACCGGTAGGGCTGGCTACAAGTCTCAGGCCTGTAACCGGCAGAAGATAAGGCAAGTGCGCCAAATGATGAAGATAAGTGGGGAAAAAATTAGTGTGGACGCGCTCAGGCCTTGGTGTACAGGCGGTTGCGCGGTGCGGAAGGTAGTTTGGCATACAAATCTGTAGGTTGAATAGCAATGAAAAATTGTAGTTTATGCCTCTACTACCGATAATTTCCAGCAGCAACGGCTTTGATGCCTGGCGCGCTTATGATGATATTAACTTTCGGGTGTGCGCCATTGGAGGTAGCATCCTGGACCATGAACGGCTCCCCAGCGTTAACCAATGCCATCGGTAAGATTTGTGGCTCCATTCATCAATCAAACAGATACTCAATATCCCCCTTGGAGAATCGCGCCTTCTGCACCTCCCCGATGATATCTTCTGCCAGTTTGGATTTCTTGTCCTGAAGCTTCAGGATTTTCTCTTCTATGGTGTCTTTGGTGATAAACTTTATAGCAATCACGTGTTTGTCCTGCCCGATCCGGTGGGCGCGGGCGATGGCCTGCTGTTCCGTAGTAGGGTTCCACCAGGGCTCAAGGATGAAAACGTAGTCGGCAGCGGTGAGGTTAAGGCCGGTACCGCCTGACTTGATGGAAATCAGGAAGGGTTGTACCTCGGGCCGCTCGCTAAAGTCTTCTATAGCTTGTTCCCGCTGTTTGCTGTTTTGGCTGCC
>CAJXXJ010000850.1 GCA_913062745.1 uncultured Phaeodactylibacter sp. | reverse complement strand
ACTATGCGCTTCACATAGCTCAGGCCCAGCCCGAACCCTTTCACCTCATGTATATCTCCGGTGGGCACCCGGTAAAATTTGTCAAAGACGGACTGCTGATGCGCAGAGGCTATACCGATGCCGTTATCGGTTACCGAAATGCCGGCCAGGCCTGCTTCCTCAAAGGTGCGGATGCGGACCTCCCGGGGGGGCGTCGAATATTTTACAGCATTGTCCAGCAGGTTATTCAGCACATTAATAAAGTGCTCCTGGTCCAGCGACAGCAGCGGGCGGGTTAAGTTCGCTTCCAGGTGCAGCTGCAGCCCCTGCGGATGTTTCAGCTGGTACCGCGCCATCAGTTCCTCCAGAGCCTGGTGGAGGTGGACGGGCTCCCGGCGCAGCTCAAAGTCGGGCTTTTCGTAAATAGACACCTGCAGCACTTTGTCCACCAGGGAATCAAGCCGCCGCAACTCCCGTTTGAAAACATCCAGGTAACGCCCGGTTTTTTGCCGGTTCTCCAGCACGTCAAAGTGCATCAGCGCTTCGTTAGCCGCGGAGAGGACAGAGATGGGCGTCTTCAACTCGTGGGTCATGTTGTCGATGAAGTCATTCTTGACCGCCGACAGCTGCTTTTGCCGGAAGATTACCCGCAACAGATAGGCAAAACTACCCAGCGTAATCACGAGTAGCAGCAGGGAGGCAGCAAGCACCCAGGCCATTTTCCAAAAAAGGTAGTTGTGAGGCCGGGGGAATACGGCCTGTACGAAGTGACCGGGCGGCATCAGCCCGCTGGCCCGCGCTACCACAGCATTTATGCCGGCTTCCTCTGCGAACTGTCCAAGCTGAGCGGCTATCGTGTCCTGATGGTAGAGGGTTAATTGGTAGGCCGCTGTGATTTGCCGCGCCCTGAGCTTTTGCCGGTAGAGCGAATCAATGCCGGCAAGCTCCAGCTTTTGGCTGAGCAGGGTGGAGAATACTTTGTCCACCAGCTGGTTGAGCTTTTCCTGTTGGGCATGGCTCCCCTCCGGCATAATGGGTAGATCCGGCATCGCTTCCAGCGCAAAGGTATCTGCCTGAGCGTAGTAGGTGGCAATGGTCAGCCGGCGGTCCTTACGGGAACTATCGGCAGGCATGATAAAAACGGAGGCCTCCTCCTGCAAAGGCCGGGCCAATTGCCCTTGCGGCTCATTCGCTGGCCGGAAATCCCGGACTACCCTCTGGCGTGTCTGCAGTACCATAGCCATTTCAAAAGCTTCCGACAAGCATTCACCGACGTCCTTTTCAAACCGTTGCCGGTTGATCTGATAAGTACTGTTGAGCCAATACACCTGAGAAGCGATCAGACCAAGGCCCGCCAGCAGCACCCACAGGGCGATATGTCTCATTTTGACCTTCATGATGGTGCTTCAAAACTAGGGAAAATCTCCGGCCAAAAGCCCTCGGTTAACACTCGATAACACTAAATAACAGCCGGTTAACCCAGTCTTTGCACCGTAGCGCTCAATTTTGGGGCAGAACCAAAACCATACACAATGATGAAACAACTAATCCTGATTTTATGCTGCTTTTTGCCCCTTTTCGGATGGGCCCAAGAAGAAGGCGTCGTCAATTACAAAGAAACAGTACGCCTTCAGGTTAAAGTGCCGGAAGGCAGCGGCATCACGCAAGAGCAACTGGAAGCGATGCTGCCCGGCGAGCAGGTAACTTATAAGCAGCTCTTTTTTAATAAGACGGCCACGCTCTACTCGTCTGACCGTACGAAAAGCTCCGGCGAAAATGAGTACAACATGCAGGATGGGGATACTCACATCCAGGTAAAAACAATAAGCGCCAATGGCGAGGGCATCGTTTATCACGATTTGCAGGACCACAGTACCGTGGAGCAGCGCCAATTTTTGGGCCGTACTTTCCTGGTAGCCGGCAGAGCCGATAAGTATGACTGGAAACTGACCGGTGCACAAAAGGAAGTAGCCGGCTATCCTTGTCAACAGGCGACTGCCGAAGGGGAAGGCCGAACAATCGAAGCTTGGTTTACCCCCGCCATCCCTGTCCCTGCCGGCCCGGATGGCTTTGCCAACCTGCCCGGTCTCGTGCTTGAGGCCTTTATCAAAACAGAGCAGAGCGAACGCAGGCTGAG
>CAJXXJ010000849.1 GCA_913062745.1 uncultured Phaeodactylibacter sp. | reverse complement strand
TGCCTTGCCTGCTTTCTGCTCAGCAGCTCGGTGGCCGCTGGGAAGGCTACCTCACGCAGCAGGGCAAAGCCGATACTTTTTACTATCAGGTGGATTTGCAGCAAAACGGCGACAGCTTCACCGGCACTTCCTATTCCCGTACGCAGGATGGCGAAAATGAAGCCTACTTCGAGCTTACCGGCTTCTGGGACGGCAGCATGCTGATCTTGCAGGAGCTGCGGCAGACGAGGCCTTCCCTCCCGCAGTGGTGCATCAAGTACGCCACGCTCGGACTGGGCAATGACCGCGGGCGTGCGGTGCTCAGCGGGCCCTGGCGGGCGGACGGCTGCACGCCTGGCCATATTTTTTTACAAAAAGCCGGGCCAGTACAGCGGGATACCATCGTACAGGAGCTGCCAACAGGCATCAGCGGCAAATGGGCGGGCACGCTCTCCCAATCCGACCGCGAGTACGGTTTCTTCTTTGAACTCGAGCTGCAGCCTTCCGGTGCCGGCTCGTCCTATATCGTCTCCGAAGGCAATGGGGGAGGGGCGCGTATGCAGCTCGACTATACCTACGACGAGGCGCAGCAGCGCCTGCGCTTTCAGGAGTCGCGGGTAGTGGAAAAAGACGACCCGGCCTGGCCCTGGTGCATCAAGTCGGGGGAGCTGCAGTACCGGCGGGAGGGCAGCCGGCTGGTGCTCGAAGGCCGCTGGGAGGGCTATATCGAAGGCTACGATATGGATAGCGGCCCCTGCGCCAGCGGGAAGCTGTTGCTGGAAAAGCCCGTGCTCACCCGGGAAATCATTCAGGAACAGCAAGCCGTGGAAGCACCCTATGAATCAGCAAACCGCCGTAAAATCGAAGTGCAGCGCGTGCTGGAGGTAAGCCGGCCCAACATCCGCATCAAAATATGGGACAACGGCACCGTAGACGGAGACGTAGCCACTCTCTTCCTCAATGGGGCGCGTATCCTCAATAACCACCGGGTATCGAAACGGCGCATCGGCATCCCCGTCACCCTGCAGCAGGAAAACAACTTCCTCGTGCTGCACGCTGAAGACCTGGGCGACATCCGGCCGAATACCGTCGCCGTCTCCGTAGATGACGGCGAGCGGGAACAGGTGATTATCGTCAGCTCCAATCTGGAAAAGAGTGGCGCCGTGATGATCCGGCAGTTTAAGGTAGATTAATCCTCCGCCTGCTTCTCTCCGCTAAACTGGCCATTCGGCTGTATGAAGGTCAGTTGGTGTACCTCGCCTTCCTCATTTTTCCGGAAAAGGACCGTGTAGCCCTCCAAGCCTTCTATGGCAAATTTCTCGCCGCCCTGATGCAGCAGGGTGTAAACAGGCTGTGCAGGCAGTTCCACTTTTAGCTTTCCTTCCTGCAGAAAAACTTTCGCCGGCTGTACATTCATGATCATGTAGGTTCCGGTGTAAGCTTGCAGCTCCTCCTCCGACTGAACGGCGGCTTCCGGCTGCCGGTCCAGCGCCATCGGCGGCAGGGAAGGCTCCATCTGTATTTTCAACTGATCTACCTCTCCGTCCAGATTAGTCAGAAACTGAAACTTGGTCTCGCCAAACAGCTCATCCGAATGGTAGAATACATCGTAGTGATAGTGCCCCAGCGGCAGCGGTTCCGGCGAAGCGGATACCTTCGCCTGCAGGCTGTCCCCTTTTAGCTGAATGACTACCTCATCGTAGCCGGGATGCCGGAAGGTGCCGGTGTAAGCCTGCAGCTGATGCGACGGGCTTGTGCCTTCCTTGCGTATGACATCTTCGGTTTCCTGTTCCGCCAGGCTCATCTGCTGCTCCCACATCTTCAGCATCTGCCCGTTCCAGTCGCGGATTTCGGAGCCGGAGAGCAGGTCAAATACATAGTTGCGCAGTATGATAGGCGCGGGGTTGCCGTTCAGGTTGGTAAGCACGACCACGCCCAGAGAATCTTCCGGCAACAGCGCCACCTCTGCGGAAAAGCCGTCGATATTGCCGCCGTGCGAAACGAGTTTTTTCCCTTTATGGCTGCTGATAAACCAGCCCAGCCCGTAGGAAATGGGCGCACCGCCGTTGTCAAAGCCGAGCCGGCTGCCCCAGGCCCCCGGGACGGTCATGGCAGCCGACTGCGCGGTGGCAACCGACT
>CAJXXJ010000848.1 GCA_913062745.1 uncultured Phaeodactylibacter sp. | reverse complement strand
AAAGGGCTTTTGTGCAGGCCAATGATAAACCCCTCCACCACTTGCCGGGCAAGTAGTTCCAGCTGATCGAGGTCGCGTACATCGTAATTGTCCGTCAGTTGCATGGGAAAAGCTTATTTGAAAATTTTGAAGCCCTTACCTGCCACAAGGGCAAAGCAAGGGCTCCAATCTAAGGAAAATTATCCTGGCACCTTACATGTGCGCTTCGATTTTATCGCTCAGCACTTTCTTGGTAGTTACGCCTACCTGCTTCTCCACTACTTCACCGTTTTTCAGGACCAGAATAGTAGGGATGCTGCGGATGCCGTACTTCATGCTGATTTCCGGGTTTTCGTCTACGTTGACTTTGCCAATTGTAGCTTTACCCTCGTATTCTTTGGACAGTTCCTCGATGATAGGGCCGATCATACGGCAGGGGCCACACCACTCTGCCCAGAAATCTACCACTGCCACACCCTCTTTATCCAGAGCTGTTTCTTGAAAATTCGCATCGGTGAATTCGAATGCCATTGCTTGCAGTTTTGTCAGTTATAGAATGAAAGATTCGTTTTGCGGTTAAAACAGCGAGGCGGCTGCAGAGTTGTCACACTATAGCGGTGAAGTAACCCTAAGCGTCGCCGCCGGGACAGATGCCGCCTGCGGGCAGCAACGGATATCACCCGTCTTAACTTTTTCAGAAACAATCTCCCAAAAAGAAAAGTTCAAGCTGGTAAACCACAGCCTCGGCTACAGGCGTTATTTGGCAGATGAAGGAAAAACTAATGCACCGTATAGCAAAAGACAACAAGATCAACGCAATCTGGATAGCGCTCGGGCTGATTGCGCTCCTTATCCGGCAGATCTTTGCCCGTCAGCCGGAACTCACCGAACAGCTGTACAGCCGGGGGGTGTTTCTCGGGGTACGGGTTTTCATAGATTATCTGCTGGCGTGGATTCCGTTTCCGCTCCTTTATCTTTTTGTGCCCGCCGTCATCTACCTCATCGGGCGTCAGCTCAGCGGCTGGTATCACAAATCATTTGCGAGCACCACCGGCCGGGTAGTCAACCTGCTGGGCAGGACGGGCGCTTTCCTCGGGGGCAGCTTGTTCTTTTTCTTTATGTTGTGGGGCTATAATTACAACCGCGTACTGCTCGAGCAGCAACTCGGGCTCGAACTGGAGCCGCTCAGCGTCAGCGAATTGCGGAAGGAACTGTACGAAGAAGGCGCAGAGCTGAAGCGGCTGCGGCGGCTGATTCCACAGGCGGACACCTATACTATAGAGGAGCAGATGCTGCCGGAAGACCTGGAAGGGGAGCTGCGTAATCAACTGGAAAGCTGGCTGGAAAGCCATGGATACCCTACCATAGGCAGCGTACGGGGTAAGCTCATATACCCCAAAGGGATTTTTCTGCGCTTCAGCTCCTCGGGCTTGTATTTTCCATTCACCGGAGAAGGGCACATCGATGCGGCCCTGCACCCGCTGCAGCGCATCAGCGTAATGGCGCACGAGCTGGGGCATGGTTACGGTTTCGGGCATGAGGGCACCTGCAATTTCCTGGCCTACATCGCCTGCAGCACCTCCGATGACCCGCTGATTGCCTACGCCGGCCGCCTGAGCTACTGGCGTCCCCTGGCGGTCAATTCCCGGCGCTACGAGCCCGAAGCCTACCGCGAATACCGCGAAAGCCTGCCGTTGGGCATTCAGGCAGACCTCGATGCGATCAACGAACTGCTGCTTCGCTACCCGGATATCATGCCGGAATTTCGTTACCACGCCTACGACGCTTACCTCAAAGCGCAGGGCATAGAGGAAGGAATCAAAAACTACAGCCGCGTCATTATGCTGGTGCGTGCCTGGAAGGAAAGCCAGCGGATTTAACCCCCTGACTTTTTCACATCTGAAAAGCCTTCTTTTTTCAGTAGCTCAAAATTATCACGAAGATTACATGCTTGATTTGTGCAACCGGGCGTCATATCCTTTGGATAAAAATAGAGCAGGACTTTTTGTCCTTTGTAATCCTCGAGTGAGTGATTGTTCCCGTCTTGGTCCGGGAGGGTGAAGGTTGGTGCTTTCATATTATGATTTAAGGAGGAATTGAATGAGAATCGCAATGACAGCCCAGCTTGCAAGAGCAAGACCAAGTG
>CAJXXJ010000847.1 GCA_913062745.1 uncultured Phaeodactylibacter sp. | reverse complement strand
TCTGGGTGATTACCGGCACCACGCGCAGCGGGCAATTGTCCGATGATCTCCGGCTCGCAGCACAGTCCACCGCCACGGTCATCGTGCTGATGGGCATGCGGCGGGCGGGAGAAATTGCGGCGCTTTTCGCGAAAGCGGGCAAAGCAGACCTGCCGGCCATGGCTATCTCCAGAGGATCGACTACGGCGGAGCGCCGGGTGCTGGGTACAGTCAGTGACCTGGACGAACGCATACAGCGGGCGCAGCTGGAACGCCCCGGCCTGCTGGTATTCGGCGAGGTCGTCCGCCTGCACCCGGAATGGGATTTTGCGGCAGTAGCCGCCCAAAACCTTCAAAAAGAAAGAGCCTGATGGAGCGCAATACGCTATACCCGATTTTCCTGAAGCTGGACCGCCTCCGCATGCTGATCGTAGGTGCCGGCGAAGTGGGCTGCGAAAAGCTGACCTTTATGCTCAAGAGCAGCCCGGACGCGCACATTACGGTGGTAGCCAAAGAAGTGCTGCCGCCGGTGCAGGAACTGCTGCTGCAGTATCCCGATGCAGATATCACCATCATCCAAAAGCCTTTTGAGCCTAAGGATACGGAAGGGTACGACCTGGTAGTGGCAGCTACCAATTTTGAGCACCTCAACCGCGAAGTGCGCGACGCGGCCAAAGCTGCCGGCGCGCTCGTCAACGTAGCGGATACGCCGGCGCTGTGCGATTTTTACCTCGGCAGCATCGTCACCCGGGGCAACCTCAAGGTCGCCATAAGCACCAACGGCCAATCTCCCACCTTCGCCAAGCGCTTCCGGCAATGGCTGGAAAGCATACTGCCGGAAGAGACCAACGAGCTGCTTGCTCATCTGAAGGTCTACCGGGATCAGCTGAACGGCGATTTTGAAGTCAAAGTGAAAGAACTGAACGCACTGACGGCCTCCCTGCTGGGGCCAAAAAAATCATAAACAAAACGATATGACGACCTACCGCAACAGCCATACGCTACCGAGCGTAGAGCGACTTAATGAGATTTTCACCCCGCTAAACTTCGAGCAGCGCATCCGTATGCTGAGCCGGTTCTTTCGGGATGAGGACGTCATGTACACCTCTTCCTTCGGTACCCGCTCTGTGATGCTGCTTCACCTTATTTCAAGGCTACGCCCACAACAGCAGGTACACTTTATCAATACCACCTACCACTTTGCAGAGACGCTGCAGTACCGGGATCAGATTGCAGCAGACTTTGGCCTGCAGATCAAAGATGTACAGCCTGATGCTACGCAGAACCGACTGACGCGTGAGGAGCAATGGTGGAAAAACGACCCCGACCTTTGCTGTATGGTCAACAAGGTACTGCCGTTGCAGCCCATCAGGGAGCAGCACAAGGTATGGATCACGGGGCTCATGGGCTACCAAACCGGCTTTCGCGCCGGGCTGCAGGTATTTGAGCAGCAGGAAGACATTATTAAATTCAACCCACTGATCGATATCGATGAAGGGGAATGGCATTATTACACAGGTTTTCACCGCCTGCCCAGGCATCCGCTGGAGGATAAGGGCTACGGTTCGGTAGGCTGCGAGCACTGTACCGCACAGGGGCAGGGCAGGAACGGCCGCTGGAAGGGCCGCAAAAAGACGGAATGCGGGCTGCACCCGGTGGGTTCAGTCAGCAAAGTGCAAGAAGGAAATCGCAATTCAAACTCTATTGCCTAACAGCTGTTCTGTTTGTCGAATAGCTTAACAAATACGTTGAAGTTGATGATCAAGACGGATATCCTTATTATCGGTGCCGGTCCGTGTGGCTTGTTTACCGTATTTGAAGCAGGGCTGGTGAAGCTCCGCTGCCATCTTGTGGATGCGCTCCCTCAACCGGGAGGGCAGCTTTCGGAAATCTATCCGAAGAAACCGATCTATGACATTCCCGGCTACCCGACTGTGCTGGCGCAGGAGCTGGTGGATAAACTGATGGAACAGATTGAGCCCTTCAAGCCGGGTTTTACCCTGGGCGAACGGGCGGAAAAAATAGAACGGCTGGAAGATGACAGCTTCCTGCTGCGGACGAACCGGGGGACGGAAATCAACGCTCCCGTCATTGCTATTGCTGGCGGGCTGGGGTGGTTCGAGCCGCGCAAGCCGCCAATCAGCAA
>CAJXXJ010000846.1 GCA_913062745.1 uncultured Phaeodactylibacter sp. | reverse complement strand
CGAGCCCTACGAGCAGGCCATTCAGCAGCACGCCCGCAATCAGGATATTGAAGACGGCATCCCCCGGCTGTACCTTTACGCGCAGCTCCTGTTGGCGGTAGACGGCGCGCAGGGCAAATACGCCACTGCCGGTACCGACGGGAAATTCTGGGCCGTATGGAAAGAAAAGTACGACAGCAGCGCCGCTGAATCCGCTGCGGAAACGGAATTGCTAAACATCAAAAACGAACGCAAGCCCGAAGCCTGGGACGCGATTTTTCAGGGCGAAATGGGCTACGCCCGCCCTTACTTTGAAGCGCAGTATGCCCAGCCGGTGGCCCTTACCGGGCAAGACCGGCTGATGGCTCATTTGCTGCGCCCGGAGCGGCTGTTGGAACTCGCCTACCGCTTCATTGTATTCGACGGCGGCATTAAGAAAGTCGCCCGCTACCAGCAGTACTTTGCCGTGCAGCGAGCCCTGGCACGCATCAAACAGCGGCAGGCTGGCAAGCGCAAGGGCGGCGTCATCTGGCACACCCAAGGTTCCGGTAAGTCCCTCACTATGGTCATGCTGGCCAAAGCTATTGCCCTGGAAGCGAGTATCCCCAATCCCCGCGTCATCATCGTGACCGACCGCATCGACCTGGACGATCAGATTACCAAGACCTTCAAAAATTGCGGTAAGGAGACCTATCAGGCCAAGAGCGGTGCCCACCTCATGAAGTTGCTGCGCGAGGGCAAAGCGGAGATCATCACCACCATACTCGACAAATTCTACAAGCCCCAGGAAGAAAACTACGTAGAGGACTCGCCCAATGTATTCATACTGGTGGACGAAAGCCACCGCAGTCAGTACGGGGAAGCGAACATCCGCATGCAGCAGGTGCTGCCGAATGCCTGTTTTGTGGGCTTCACCGGCACCCCGCTGATGAAGAAGGAAAAAAATACTGCCCATAAGTACGGCGGCTACATCGACAAATACACCATCGACCAAGCCATGCAGGACGGTGCCGTGGTGCCTCTGCTGTACGAAGGCCGGGAAATTCCGCTCGCCGTCAACAAGGGCCCGCTCGACCGCTACTTCGAGCTGGTCTCCCGTGACCTGAGCGACAAACAAAAAGCAGACCTCAAAAAGCGCTTTGCCCGCGCCAAGGAGCTTTCCCAGGCCGATCAGCGGCTGTACATGATCGCCTACGATGTGAGCGACCATTACGCACGTAACTGGCAGCAAACGGAATTCAAAGCCCAGCTTACGGCACCCAGTAAACTCGCCGCCATCCGGCTGCAGGAGCATTTTCGTACTATCGGCAAAGTGAGTACCGCCATTGTGGTTTCTCCACCCGATACCCGCGAGGCTTCCGATAATCCCAATACTGCCAGTCTCGATGAGGTGCAACGGTTCTGGAAAGACATGATGAAGCAATACGGCAGCGCCAAGAACTATCAGGACAAGCTCATTGAGCAATTCAAAAAAAGTTAGCGCCCGGAAATCCTGATTGTAGTGGATAAGCTGCTCACTGGTTTTGATGCGCCCCGCAATACCGTGCTCTACATCTGCCGCAGCCTGCGTGAGCACAACCTGTTGCAAGCCATCGCCCGGGTGAACCGGGTTGCGAAAGGCAAGGAGTACGGCTACATCATCGACTACGAAGGCATACTCGGCGAGCTTGACGAAGCGCTGACCTCCTACAGTTCCCTTGGTGAATTTGAGGAAGAAGACCTGGCGGGTGCGGTCACCAGCGTACTGGAAGAAATCGAAGCCCTGCCGCAAGTCCACGCCGACCTATGGAGCCTTTTCCGCGAAGTGCCCAACAAGCTCGACAACGAAGCGATGGAACAACACCTGGCAGATGACGACCGGCGGGAGGAATTTTACGAATTACAAAGCCGTTTTGCCCGCCTGCTGAAAATGGCGCTGTCCAGTCTGCGCTGGGTGCAGAAAACGGCCCAAAAGCGGCAGGACGACTACCGGCGCGACCTGAAATACTTCGTACAGTTGAGAAACAGCGTCAAGCGCCGCTACGCCGACAGCATCGACTACGGTGCCTACAAGCAGCAGATACAGCGTCTGATTGACCAACACGTCAATGCCGAGGAGGTAGAAGTCCGCGTCAACCTCGTCGACATCAGCAACAAGGAAGAATTCGACA
>CAJXXJ010000845.1 GCA_913062745.1 uncultured Phaeodactylibacter sp. | reverse complement strand
GGCGTCGTGGTGGCGCAGGAAGCGCTCCATGCGGGTGATCTGCGCCTTCGCGCGGGCCAGCGTCTCGGCCACGTCGCGGCCCCCGGCGAAGCATTTGGCGACGAGCCGGCAAATTAACAGCTCGCCGGATATGAGGGCCTTGCTTTCCTCCGGCCCCTTAGCGGACAAAAGCACTGGGGATGCCTCCGTCTACGTTGATGGTGTTGCCGGTGCTCTTGTCAAGCATGGCGACCAGCACAAAAACGGCTTTAGCAATATCTTCCGGGCGGATAACGGCCTGGAGCAGGTTCCGCTTAGCATAGTGCTGCGGCAACTCTTCTACTTTTATGCCGTGTGCGCGGGCACGGCCCTCTGCCCACTCGCCCTCCCATATCTTACTGCCGATGATGACTCCATCGGGATTCACGGTGTTGACCCGGATGTGGTCTTTCGCCAGCTCAGCCGCCGCCAGGCGGCTCATGTGCTGTTGCGCAGCTTTGGCGGTCCCGTAAGCGATGTTGTTTGGGCCGGCTACGAGCCCGTTCTTACTGGCTATATTGACGATGTCGCCACCAAATCCTTGTTTGCGCATAACCGCTGCGCCCGCCTGAGTGAGCAAAAACTGGCCTTTCGAAAGCACACTGTGCAACACCTCCCAATCTTCCAACTCCGTACTTTCCAATGGCTTTGAAATGGCAAGGCCGGCGCTGTGAACCACAATGTCTACTCCTCCGAATGCCAGGCAGGCGGCGTGGTATGCTTCTTGCACCGACTCCGGAGAGGTGACGTCGCATACGGCGGAAGCAGCTATATCGCGTCCGAAATTTGACTTTGCTTCTTTCAAGCGGTCTTCGGCCACATCCGTCAGGATTACATTAGCGCCCTGCTCAGCGAGCAATTCGGCGATCGCTTTTCCGATGCCACCCCCTGCGCCGGTAATGAGGGCTATACGGCGGGACAAAGGTTTTTCCGGCGGCTGTCGTTTCAACTTCGCTTCTTCCAGCTGCCAGTATTCTATGTTGAAGGCTTCCTGACGTGGCAGTGCGGTATACTCGGTTATAGCTTCCGCGCCCCGCATCACGTTGATAGCGTTAATGTAGAATTCACTGGCCACCCGCGCAGTCTGCTTGTTTTTCGCAAAGGTAAACATGCCTACCCCAGGGTAGAGGATCACGACCGGATTAGGGTCCCGCATGGGGGGGCTGTCCGGGTGTTTGCACTGTTCATAGTAGTCGGTATAGTCAGCCCGGTATTGTTTAAAAAGCGGCTCCAGTTTTTCCCGAATGCGGCTGTCTTCTGTCATATCCTCCGATGGGTCAAGGTCGAGGATCAGCGGCTTGATTTTAGTCCGCAGAAAGTGATCCGGACAGGAGGTGCCCAGAGGGGCAAGCCGTTGCAGGCCGTGGCTATTGATAAATTCGAGGACCCGCTCGTCATCCGTGAAGTGGCCAATCATTTTATTCTGGCTGGAGCTCAAACCTCGTAGGATAGGAGCGAGCTGCGCTGCCTGCTTGAGGCGCTGTTTGCCCGGTACGCTGTCCAGTTTCCGGCCCCCGAAAACGGGCCCGTTTTGCGTTTGCTGCTCTTCAATATAGCGGGAAGCCTGTTCAATGACTTCCAGGCTGTTCAGGTAGCAGTCGTAGGAGGTCTGTCCCCACGAGAAAAGTCCGTGCCCGCCCAGTACGATGCCCCGGATGCCAGGGTTTTGCTCCAGGCATTGCTCGAGCTGCAGTGCCAGGTCGAACCCAGGGCGCTGCCAGGGGACCCAGCCCATGGTATCGCCCCAGATTTTCTGTGTGATCTCCCGGCTGTTTTTGGCGGCAGCCACTGCAATCAGGGCGTCCGGGTGAAGGTGGTCGATATGCTTAAAAGGCAGTAAGCCGTGCAGCGGGGTATCTATAGAAGGAGCGCGGCTATCGAGATCGTACAGGCAATGATTAAAAAGGGGGACCATTTCATCTTCATGTTCTATTCCCCGGTAAGCTTTTTTGAGGCTACGCACCCGGTCAACATACAGGCCCGCGATACCCGAACGGGTCAGTGTGCCAATATCTCCGCCGGACCCCTTCACCCACATCACTTCTACCTCTTCCCCGGTCAGCGGGTTCGGGCGCACGTGCTTGGTGATCATGTTGCGGCGCTCGACCTTGAC
>CAJXXJ010000844.1 GCA_913062745.1 uncultured Phaeodactylibacter sp. | reverse complement strand
GGCGACCGCGACCATGAAGGCAAACCCAACGAAATCAAACGATTCCGGGACATTATCCACCGTACCTGTGTGGAGCAGAAAGGCAAATTGATCATCCCGGCTTTCAGCGTGGGCCGCACACAGGAAATCGTGTATATGCTGGATCAGCTGGAGACCGCCGGAGAATTGCCCAAAGTGCCGGTTTATGTGGATAGCCCGCTTGCCGTCAACGCCACCACCATCTTCGGTGCCCACCCGGAATGCTTTGACAAAGACCTGAACGAGTACATGCTCATTGATGAGAACCCCTTCGGCTTCAATGGGCTGGTGTACGCCCGTAAGGTGGAGATTTCCAAATCGCTGAACCACTCTGAGGAGCCCTGCATCATCGTCAGTTCTTCCGGCATGATGAATGCGGGCCGGGTCAAGCACCATCTGTACCATCATGTAGTGGATGCCCGCAACACCTTCCTCATCGTGGGGTACTGCGCACCGGGCACACCCGGGCGGGCACTGACGGACGGGGTGGAGGAAATACGGGTATTCGGTGATGAGCGCCCGGTCAAAGCTACGGTGGAAGTGATGGATTCTTTCTCTGCCCACGCCGACCGCAATGAAATTGCCGACTTTCTGGACAACCAGAAGGCAGGGCTCAGGAAGCTGTTCCTGGTACACGGTACCCCCGACCGGCAGGAGCCCTTCCGCGAGATGCTGCTGAAACGGGGGATACGCGAAGTTGAAATCCCCGCCCTTCATCAGGAATACGAACTGTACTAAGTTTGGCAAGAGCAGCCCGGAGTGTAACATTCCAACATGCTTTAAAACCAGCGGGGAGCCTCTGTTCCACACCAAGGCCTCTCCGGCTGTCAGGCATGAAAAAAGGCTTCCCCCCCGTGACGCGGAAAGAAGCCTTTCGTGCAAATTGCAATAAGAACGAACGCTGTTGCGCTTACTCTTTGCTTTGCTGTATCTTGTTCAGCAGCAGCGCTGCCTTCATCATAAAGTCGTCGTGGTGGTCCTTGTACTCATTGTGCACCATCATCAGGCGGGCTGCATCGTAGGCCGCAGAGCGCGGTACGATTTGGCGGTCGGCGATGGGGTGGAGCCAGTACTCAAGGTTATTGGAACGCAGGTAGCTGCGGTCGTGCTCAAAGTTGATGACCTTGGCCAGTTTGTTGAGGGAGAACAGGTAGTCTGTCTCCTTATTCAGGTCTTTCTGCAGGTCAATGATGTTGTACCGGTCGAACTTAGCGCCTGCCCGCTCGCAGAGGAACAGGTCGCGGCGGCCGTCAAAGGTGACGAGATCGCGGAAACGGTACTTGCGCAGGTTCTTCACCAGGAAGTTGCGGATCGGGCCTTTGGAGGGGCGCAGCTGCTTGAATACACGCTGCAGGTCCTCATCCTCGAGGCGGTAATCTTCTTTGAAGGGTTTACGGCGGTGAGTACGCATATTCACCACCTCCTTTACCCTGCCAATGGTATGGCCGAGCTCATCAGTTTTGGAGAATACACTGACGAAGTCTACGTTTGCGTTATTGATGAAAGTCTCTATGAAAATTCGTTTAGAGTCCGGTTCAAAAACGAGCAGGCAGATTTCGCTGATTGCGTAAAAGTTGGGGTAGCCTCCGTAAATATTGCCATACTTTAATTCCAGAAATGCAATGTTACTGTTCACGGTTTAAGGAGATTAATGTTGGTTTAATTAATTGTTTTCCGTTGTTTTCGTGCATTTTATCACCATGGTATCAGGGCACTCGTTTTGCTTCATTTGGCTGGGATAAAAGCATTTCCATTTGCAAGTTAGCCAGAAAAATCAAATCGAATAAATTTTAAATGGCCGAAATTTCGAGAAAACCCCTTAAGATCGGGCTATTTGCTCTCATTTTCGGTTTATGCGCTGCTATCACAACTCAAAACCGTATCCGGTTTAGACTAAAGGAATAAAAACTTGCCTTTTTCGTAAATCAGCTCATCATCCGCATAGATTTCGCCTTCCTGCGTCATATCTGTGATCATATCCCAGTGGACGGTAGATTGATTTTTGCCGCCGGCCTGCAGGTAAGATTGCCCGATTGCCATGTGTACGCTGCCTCCGATCTTTTCGTCAAAGAGGATGTTCCGGGTGATCTGCGTGATGTTGTAGTTGGTGCCGATAGC
>CAJXXJ010000843.1 GCA_913062745.1 uncultured Phaeodactylibacter sp. | reverse complement strand
ATCACCGGACCGTGACCTGTCACGCCCGGACGACCAACGAGCGCGCCCTCGCGTTCTACGAACAGATCGGCTTCTCGGTCACGCGATGCATCGAGAACTACTACGAGGACGGCGGCGACGCCTTCTACCTCGCCCCACGCGACGACTCCATCACCGAGAAGCTCTCGAAGCTGATCGAGAAGGCGCGCAGCAGCGGCTATCCCAATGCCTTTGTAAAACAATGGAATACTACGGCCGGCAGCCCGGCCGCGATTGTTCAGATCGCCACCCGGCAGGTAGACAAGCCGATCGACTGGGAAAAACTTAGCAAGGCCGGCAAATTGCAGGCCCTTCCCTCCGGCAATCTGCTGAAGATTGCCATAGGCCCCTATACCAGCCGCGACGCTGCTAATGCTGCTTTGCCGCAAGCCAAAGCCCTGGGCTATTCAGATGCTTTTGTCAAAACCGTAAACACGGCCCGCCTTATCCCCATCACTCCGTTTTCTACCGGCATCAAGGAGCCGCTCATCCCGCTGGCGCTTGACGGCAGTTCGGCTTCAGATAATAAGATGCGCACCAAAGGCCCGGACAGCTACAGCCAGAATGGCGAGCGCCTGCCGCCCAGCCAACAGCTGCCACGCACCGACGGGCAAGTCTACGATGCGCCGCCTCAAGCCTACGAAGTGCTGACAGAACGGGCCCCCGGCACACCGCCGCCACCGCCTGCTGTTCCGGATATCCCGGCCAGTTATGATTACTACGACGGGGATGTAAGCCCCGAAACAGGGACCGCTGCCGCCGCACCGAACCTGCCTGCTATTGACGGTAGTGTCAAGCGGGGCTCCGTGCTGAGCCTCCAGAAGATATTGAAAGCAGACAAGGCCTACACCGGCTCCCTTGATGGCTATTACGGCCCGGGTACCTCTAAGGGGTATGAGACTTACGTCAAAAACAGCCGCACCCTGCAGCAGTACCAGTTGCTGGCAGAACAACAACCTCTGCCGGGCAATCAGGGCAGCAATACCGGGCTCCAAAAAGTTATCAATCAGTCGCCGGACGGGCCTGCCGCAGCGGCACAGCTCGATGCTTACCGCAAGGACCCGCTGGCGAAAGCGTATCAGGCTTATCAGCTGTTTACGCAGTACGGGCAGGGCGCTGAAGTCAACCAACTGATGAATACCGCCATCAACGGGGCCTTTGACGGCAAACCCCTTGCCGGCTTGCCGTTCGATCCCAACTCCAGCTACGCCTACGACGATATCAGCCAGTTGATCCTGCACCTGCACTACATCCACGCTGCACCGTCAACGGAGGAGGCAGCCCCCTGCTGGCTGATGTACCGGCATCCGGAGGCAGCAGCTAAAGCCTATGAGGTGATGGCCTCTATGGTAGGAGATGAACTGCGGCTGCAGGGCTGCGGACAGTTCGAGAGTTGGCCGGAAGTACGCACCCTGGTGATGATTGCTTCCGACATCAACGGCTCAGAAAACTTCAGCGAGCAGCGCCTGTCCAAAGCGGCTACCGAGCGATCCCGCCTCTACATGGCGCCCAAATCGCTGAATGCGCAGGAGGCCAAGTCTGTACAAAACTGGGACAAGAACCTGATAAGCGGGCTGGACAAATGGATGGGGCAGGACCCAATGCACGGCCGCCTGGGAGAAGCATTCAAAGCGATGTACTATCAGACACAGGTGCGGCTGGAAGATTACTACATGGACAAAGGCTTCAAATCCAAAGAAGCTACCGCCCTGGCACTGGCCACGCTGCATACGCTGGTTGCCTACCATATGGAGCGCTTTGTGTAGGGATTGAATCAAATTGTTTGCTGTATTGATTTTGATAAATTTTTGGTTTATTTTTGCAAAGGGGAGCAGCTTCTGCTCCCCTTTGCAATAAACAAGCAACCCTGCGCGTTCTTCAACGTCTTTTTTAACTGACATTAGAGCAAATCCGTATGAATCAGCAAGTTCGGGAATACTGGGAGCAAGGCAAAAAGCGGGCTGCGGCGCAGGCTCAGCAACTGTCCGGGGGATGACTCCCGAGGGTGGATGGCGTGAAGAATTTTCTTTTCGTAGCACTCCACGTCGTCAGCACAATGCAGCGGGTGTCGCAGAGTCAGGAGAGAGTACCTGCCAGGGCGGAGTCTGGAGTGACAGCGAAGCGCGGTGTTCACA
>CAJXXJ010000842.1 GCA_913062745.1 uncultured Phaeodactylibacter sp. | reverse complement strand
AGACGTCTACGAAGGTAGCAGAGCGGAAAATCCTGCCCGGCTGATATAGCCCGATAACCTCCGGGCTCAGATTGGAGTCGCGGTAGTACATCGTCAAGCCGGAAAGGGTCCAGTTGATAATTTCTTCCAGGCGTTCGGGAAGCCTGGGGTTGACAGGGTCAGGCATTCGTTAGAATTTGGTGGCGGTAAACCTTAAAGGTAGGGATTTTCGGGGATTTGCAAGCTGCACTACTCCCTACCGGCCTGCACCCGAGCCCCCAGCATCCGCTCCACTGTGGCGTAGGCAGATTGACAAGCGCCCTGCACCATAGCCTGATTGTCCAGCGACAGCGCTTCGCCGGCAAAGTACAGCTTGCCCATTACCGGCTCGGCGATGGCTTGCACGATGTCTTTCTGCCGGCCGTCAAACGAATAGGAGTAAGCTCCCTGAATGTAGGGCTCTGCAGACCAGTTTTGGATGATGTGGTTGACATAATTGGCGGAAGCCTTTCCCCCAAATAGGGTATCGAGCTCGGCTAAAAAGGCTTGTATCATCTGCTCTTCTGTGCCCAGCCTGGTGTAGGCGCTGGCTTTTTCGTTGATCGCAAAAAGGCCAAGGACATGCCGGCCGGAGCCTTTGTTGAAAGCGGCGTCGTACACGAATTTATTTTCCTCCGTCAGGGATTTAAAAACATTGCCAAAGGCCAAAATATCGGGATAAAACTTTTCCCTGAACTCCACAAAAATCTTGATCCCGTCCCCCATGAGAACCTTACCGATGGCTTCCCTTTTGGGTTCGGGCAGCGCGGGTGTAAAGCGTATTTGCTCCTTTTGCAGCATGCGCACCGGAACGGTAATCAGCACCTTGTCTGCCCGGCGGGTTTCCTGGTCGGCCGTTTTCACAAGCACCTTTTCCCCTTCGTAGTTGATTTCGGTTACTGGCCTACTGAGCGTAATCCGGCCGGAGATTTCGGGCACGATGTTTTGCTCAAAAAAGTCAAACCAGCTGCCGCGCTTAAACTTCCATTCGCTGTACAAATACCGGATGTAATTGCGGGGCCTGAGCTTGCCTTTCTTCCAGGTCATAATGGTCTGCGGGTTGTACTCCATCGTCTCCACCCCGGCTGCAGCATTCGGCCTGTTGGTTATTTCAGACAAAACCCTGGGGTGCACGTGAATCCACTCTGCCCCGAGGTCGACCGGGAAATCGGTGAAAGCTGCCGCCTTTTTGATCCGCCCGCCGTATACCGCTGCGGCTTCCAGTATCTCGAAGTCGATCTTATGCCTGTTGAGCAGATAACCTGCAGCCATGCCCGCCGCTCCGGCACCCACGATGATAACCTTACCGGTAAAGCCCGTTGGAAGCCCCGGAAAAACGAGGCGCGGACTGCGGTACGGCGGCGTCAGCGCTGCGGGCAAAAACGGCAGCCCGATGCCCATAATCAGGCTTTTTTCGAGGAATTCTTTGCGTGTCATGCCTTTTTATTTTGTTTGCTGCTGATTGGTTTTGGAGCATTCATCGGTGGCCTGTCCGGGCTTTATAACCAAGGCCGCTGTTTCCCACAGCTGCCTTGGTGCCGGGCTACTCTTTTTCAGGAAACGCTAAAGACGGAGGGTCCACTTACTAATCTGAGGCTATGCCCGGAGCTATGCCCTGTTGCAAACCAATATACTTCATTTCCGTTATTTTTCTGGCTACTTAATAAGCAGCGTAAACTCCGAAAAAGGGCAGCCGCTGTGTGCATTACCCCTCCCCCAGCAAGTCTGCCGGCGGCACTTCCAGCAATTCCGCAATCTGGAAAAGGGTTGGCAAAGAAGGTTGCTGCACATTGCGACACCACCGGGATACAGTGCCTTCATCTACTTCCAACTGCGCAGCGAGCCATTTGCCCTGCCGCTTCTTCTTTTTTAGGATGTGCTTAATGCTGCTGCCAACGAGGCCAGAGGTGCAGAAAGACTTGTAATTGACGAGCAAAAATCGGTATTTTACTACACAAGAGATCATTACAACACCTTCGTAAAAGTCATTCCAAAATGAACAAAGCCACTTTCCTCCACCTCTTGGGCAAAGCTTACCAGTTCCCCGATTACTACGGGCAAAATCTTGATGCCGCTGACGAAATACTATACCGACGACGAAGTAGTTTGGGACCAACCATGACTTCGTGTCGGCATATACTCGTGCGTCGGG
>CAJXXJ010000841.1 GCA_913062745.1 uncultured Phaeodactylibacter sp. | reverse complement strand
CCTGCGCCCGCCGCAATGCCGTGCTCATTATCCGTCAGCGCTCGGAGGTTCGGGAATTTGGGCGGGTAGACACGCGGGACACTGCTTTGTTCCGGTCTCCCTACTTTTACCTGCAGCCCAACGACATCGTGTACGTTGAGCCGCTCAAAGCTAAGCAGTACGCTACGCAGGGTGACTTCGTACAGCGCTACTCGTCCATTTTCTTCCCCTTGGTGACGCTTATTACTTTCTTCATCGGAACGAGGGTCTGACCCCCTGACGGGCCTGCAGCGTGCGGGCCAATACGATAAAACCGCTTCCGGATATGGGACAAGAGATTAATCTGAAATTACTGCTGAGGCAAGCGCTTCAGTATTGGTACCTTTTTGTGATTGCACTGCCGATATGTATCGCCGTGGCTTATATGTACCTGGAGCACAAGCAGCCGGAGTATGAAACTTCCGCCATGCTGCTGCTCAAACAAGGAGAATACTCTGGCAAAACGAGCGAAGCTGAAATCTTCGCGGACCTTAAGCTCGGCAAAGCCAAAACCAACCTTAAAAACGAGATACGCATACTGCAGTCGGAACCGTTGATGCAGCAGGTGGTGGAAAACCTCAGCCTGCAGCAGTACTATACCCGGCTCGAAGGCTTCCGGCAGGTAGACCTGTACCGGGAATCGCCGGTAAAAATCGTAGAATGGGAGCCTACAAACGGGCCCGCCGCCCTGTCGGCTAAACTGTACGACGGGGAGGATGGCAGCTATACCCTTGAGGTAGAACATCAAAAAACGACACAGGAGTTCAGCGGCACGTACGGAAAACCGGTGAAGCTGCCGACGGGCAAACTAACACTGAGCAAAAACAGCTTTGGGCAGCTGCCCAATCCGATCCTCCTCGAATATATTCCTGCACCGGATATGGCGGCTATGCTTTGCCGGGAGCTGTACGTCAGTACCGTAGAGCCGGAATCGAGTATTCTCACCCTTGGCATTACAGACGTATCGCCCAGGCGGGCGCATGATGTGCTGCAAGAGCTGATCAAAGTATACAACGAGAGCAGCATAGCCGAAGAGAATCAGGTATACAACAATACCATCGACCTGATCAACGACCGCATCGGGCTCATCTCCGGCGAACTCGCGCAGGTGGAAATGGAAAAGGAAGCTTACAAGCGGCAATTCAGCTCCATGCAGCTGAGCTCAGAGGGGAATTTGCTGATGAACGAAATTGCCTCTTATTCCCGCACCATCGCCTCTCAGGACGTACAGATGGAGATTCTGGAATCCATCGAGCGTTTCCTTACGGAAAATCAGGACCGCTTTGAGTTTGTCCCCACCAACCGGGAAATCACCAACCTCACGCTGGTCAATCAGCTGCAGAATTTTAACGAGCTGCTGGCGGAGCGTGAGCAGAAACGGAGCGAGCTGGGGCCTTCCCACCCGGACCTCAAGCTGGCGGACAACCAAATACAGAACCTGCGTAGGACCATTATAGAAAACATCCGCACGATCAAATCGGACCTGCAGATCAACCAGGAGTCCACCCGAAACCTGCGCAACGGGCTGGAGCAGCGGATGCGCGGCCTGCCCACGCGGGAAAGAGAACTCATCGAGATAGAGCGGCAAAAGAAAATCAAGGAAGACCTCTACGTTTACCTGCTGCAGAAACGCGAGGAAGCAGCCATTTCGCTCGCCACTACAGTCGCCAAGGGGAAAGTTATCGTACCGCCGGGCATCCCCTCTGAGCCCATTAGCCCCAAGAGGATGCAAATCTGGCTTATCGCTTTTTTCCTTGGGCTTGCCGCGCCGGCCGGCCTGGCGCTGCTGTTGGACAGCCTCAACGGGAAAGTGCGGGCCGGGGACGACCTCGCGCGCTTCACCTCCGTGCCGGTCCTCGGCGCGATCGGGCAGCACAAAGGAGCGGGGCATATTGCCATTCAGAAAGGCAGCCGTACGCCTCTTTCAGAGATGTTCAGGCTGCTGCGCACCAACCTGGCGGCTATTCTGCCCGGCAAGCTGCCACAGGTGGTTATGGTGACTTCCAGCAACGCCCGGGAAGGCAAGTCTTTCCTGACGCTGAATTTAGGCATGACCCACGCCCTTGCGGGCAAACGGGTGCTCCTGTCCGAGCGGATCATCGACTACCGCGAACCGCCGCACAGCCTGTTCCGCCTCATCGAGCTGGATCTGGCCACGCGGGAACAACG
>CAJXXJ010000840.1 GCA_913062745.1 uncultured Phaeodactylibacter sp. | reverse complement strand
CCCCTAAAGGCGGGAACTGCAGCCCGCAAAAATCAATCCCTTTTACTCATGAAATCCAGTTTGTCTAGTGGTTTGCAGCCGGGCGAAAAACAAATTGAATAAAAACTAATAAAAGTTTGCAACCTTATGTCTGCCGCTCCCGTAAATTAGACTGCATTCGGACGAACCGATAAACAAAAAGCATCCGATTCTGCACCGTTTGGCGTAGAACGGGCGCAAGCAGAGCTTTCTGAGCGCAGGTTTTAAACATACCAAAGACGAGATAGCCGGGCCCCTTGGCCTGCATCGTGTCACCCCGTACTTCCCCCCGCGAACAACATTAATTACTGTTTAAACCTGACACCTTAATGAAGTCTGTATCAATCGTATTTGCAATGCTGGCATTGCCGCTGGCGCTTGCTGCGCAGCCTATGCTGGAAGGCGGCCTGTTTGTGGGCTTTGCCAACTATCAGGGCGACCTGACCGGATCCACCGCGCCCAATATGTCGGAAAATAATCTGGCGATCGGGCTCAACCTCCGGCACTACCTCGATTTTAATACGTCTGTCCGGGCGAATTTTTTGTACGGAAGCATCAGTGGCAGCGATGCCAACTACGACTTCCGCCGCGAGCGGGGCTATTCCTTTGAAACCACATTGATCGAAGTATCGGTAGTCGGAGAGTGGGAGCCCCTGGGGCAAAACCGCTTTGGTTCCAATCTAAGCTTTCAGAAGCGCCTGTCGCCCTACGTGTTCGGAGGGCTGGGCCTGACGATGATTCAGCCGGAGACGGACTTCGGGGAAGGCGCTGACAATGCCGGCGTGATTCAGGATAAGGAAGCAGCGTTCAGCAACGTACAGATCGCGGTGCCCTTCGGGCTGGGCCTGAAAGTAGCACTGGACGAGCAATGGGTAGCCGGGCTCGAGCTGGGCATGCGCGCACCCTTTACCGATTATCTGGATGGCGTGAGCTTTGCCGGTAATCCGGGCGGCAATGACTGGTATGTAATTGGAGGCGCGAGTTTTTGCTACCGGATAAAATAAATAAGACTAAACCCAACACAGGCGGCCAGGCCGGGAGCCCCCGGCCTGAGCGTCTCATAAGCCGCAAATCAGTAGTTTTTTCATAGTATAGGGATACTGCCGTATCAGCCGGAGCTTTTACAGTAAGACTGGAGCTGGAGCTGATACGGCTTTTTTTATAAAAAGCTACTCACCACTTCCGGGACCCCCTGCGTAGCCGGCGCATCGATCACTTTCAGGTCTGCAATCAGGCTCAGCTCGTAGTTGATAGACGGTTTGGGGTCTATGTAATAAATGGTATGGGCCCGTTCTGCCAGCCCCACAAGGCCTGCTGCCGGGTAGACCTGCATGGAGCTGCCGATGATGATGATCACATCAGCCTTCTCCACCTTCTCCGCAGCGGGGTAGAGCATGGGTACCGCTTCACCAAACCAGACGATATGCGGGCGCAGCTGATGCCCTTCGTCGCAGGTGTGCCCTATGTTAATGTCCTCTTTCCAGTCGTAAATCAGGCCGGGAGCGCCGGTGCTGCGCGCTTTGAAGAGTTCGCCGTGCAGGTGGATGATGTTTTCATTGCCGGCCCGCTCGTGCAGGTCGTCCACATTCTGGGTAATGATATCCACCTGATGCTGTTCTTCCAGTTCTTTCAGGGCAAGGTGTCCATCATTAGGCACTACTTCGTGCAGCTGCCGGCGGCGCTGATTATAGAAGTCGAGCACAAGCTCCGGGTTTTTCTCCCAACCCTGTGGCGAGGCGACCTCCATGACGTCATGCCCTTCCCACAGGCCATCGGCATCCCGGAAGGTCCGGATCCCGCTTTCCGCGCTCATGCCGGCACCCGTTAGTACCACTATCCTTTCCATAGTCGTTTGTTTTTTACAAATATAGGGAAAACAGCAGGTAGATCAGGAGGAGTTCCCTTCGTAAAGCATGGGGAAACTTATTATCTTTGGGCAGCAACAATTCAGAAAAATATATGCACCCCGGAAAACTCCTCCCCTTAGTGCTTTGCACTTTCCTGCTTCAGCCTATCTGTGCTCAAACTCCCGATTTACAATTTATTTCCGGCGGAACGTACCTGCGCGGCTGCACGCCCGGGCAGCAGCCCTGCCCCGGCCCGCCACCTCAGCCGGTACAGCTGCGCGACTTTGCCATTGGCCCGTACGAACTCACGCCAGCGCAGTATCAGTCCGTCACCGG
>CAJXXJ010000839.1 GCA_913062745.1 uncultured Phaeodactylibacter sp. | reverse complement strand
CCAATCTGGTTTTCCGGCGTGGTTTCACTGCGCTCGATGAGCTGCAGGACCCGGCACCGGACTACCTGGCCCCCCTCCCGATCGCTTACGACCCGGAGCTGCCAACTTACAAAAGAATGGTGGACATGATGGGCGGCCACGGCGGCGGTTCAGACAACCTGCCCAAAGCGCAGGCGATCAAGGACGCAACGATGGCCTACTTTGTGAGCCGCAACCTGCCGGAAGAAGGGCTGTTCATGCACATCAACGGTTCTTACCATTCCGATGAGCGGGAAGGCATCATCTGGTATCTGCTGGAAGAGTATGCCCCTGACGCCAAAATTATGTCGGTCACCACCGTAGAGCAGCCCGATTTGCAAAGCTTATCAGAGGAGAGCACCGGCAAGGCTGATTTTACCGTGGTGGTTATTGATACCATGACTAAAACTTATTAGCATGAGAATTTGGCTGCTTATACTGCCGGCGCTGCTGCTGGGCAGCTGCGGGCAGGAGCCGGCACCGCTGCCCGTCCTGAGTGAAGAGCCTGTCCGCCCTTTTTCTTTCGTAAATCAGGATAGCAGCACCGTTACCAATGCTGATTTTGCTGGCAAGGCGTACGTGGCTGACTTTTTCTTCACTTCCTGCCCGACAATTTGCCCAATCATGACGCAAAACATGCTGCGCATCTACCGGCGCTTTGAGCAGGAAGACCGCGTACTGCTGCTCTCGCATACGATAGACCCGAAAAGGGATGATGTGGACAAGCTCAGGCATTACGCAAAGAGCATAGGAGTCAGCGCTCCCAAGTGGCACTTTGTAACCGGCGACAAAGACAGCCTTTACGCAATGGCGGATGACTATTACAGTGTGGTAAAAGAAGACCAAAACCTGCCAGATGGTTTCGACCACAGCGGGCGGCTGACCCTAGTCGGGCCGGACGGCAAGGTGCGCAGCTACTGCAACGGCACGGATGCTGAAGCGGTGGACCGATTTATGGAAGACTTACAACGACTACTCAATGAAATGGAACGCACTGCTGATCTTCGTGATTAGCCTGATGCTGGTCATGCTGACGAGCAACTGCGATGAGAATCCCTACAAGCAAGGCAAAATTATGTACAACTACTTTTGCGCCAACTGCCATATGGAGGACGGCACCGGGCTTGAGGGCAATATCCCGCCTTTGGCGCAAGCCGACTATGTGAAAGAGAATCAGGATAAGCTTGCCTGTATCATCCGCTACGGGCAGAACGAAGAAATTGTGGTCAACGGTGTCACTTACAATAACCCTATGGCAGGCATTGAGGAGCTTTCCGACTTCGAAATCACGAACATCATCAATTACATCAACCACTCCTGGGGCAATGACTACGGCTATATGAAGTACGAAGATGTGAAATCTTCTCTCGAAGACTGCAAGCCGGAATACTGATTGTTGGTGTATACTGACAGACGGTGCGCATTAATTTTACCGGCCATCTCTTTTTTTTAGCACTGGAATTGCTACTTTAGGGACTGATACGGCAGAATAGCTGGCGTATGCGGCTGCGAGCGACTGAAGGTCAGCTGTTTAAGCGGATCGGCCCTCGCAAGCCTTTCAATCCTCTACAGTAGAAATTACCTTTTCAGTGCTTATGCGGAACATTTGTACCCTTACGCTTTTATTCTTTTTGCCGGCTTTCCTTTTGGCGCAGGCGCCTGCCAATGATGATTGCGATGGCGTGATCAACCTTGGGGAGGCTCCGGTATGCCCGGACAGCACCGTATTCTCCAATGTGGATGCGACGCCGAGCGATATTGGCTTCGGCAATATCCCCACCTGCTTTCAGGGCGGTGCGGTAGGCAATGACGTCTGGTTCTCCTTCGTCAGCAGCGATACGATTCTCGACTATACGATTACCGTGAGCGGCTTCGCTGATGATGGCAACCCGATCAGCAACCCTCAGGTGGCCCTTTACCGGGGTGCTTGTGCATTTGACAACCTGGCAGAACTTGCCTGCAGCTCCGGCGAGCCCGGAAGCGATGTGGTGGAGCTGGAAGTCAGTGGCCTGACGCCCGGTATCACTTACTTTTTGCGCGTAAGCGACTACAGCGCAACCGGTACGCCCCACTGGGGGGATTTTAACCTCTGCGTGATCGAAACGCCGCCGGCTTCTACTATTGACGAAGGCGGCTCCACGGCCTGTTCTGGTGTCCTGTACGACACCGGTGGCCCGGACGGCGACTATG
>CAJXXJ010000838.1 GCA_913062745.1 uncultured Phaeodactylibacter sp. | reverse complement strand
CACGATGGCCAGTTGTTCCGCCCCGTCTACCTCAAGGGAAAACGCAGCGCAGGCATTTTGCTCAAGGGCTTCATGTGCATTGGCTACAGCCAGTTCGATATCCTCCGGGTAGTAGTTGCGCCCCCGGATGATGATCATGTCCTTGATCCGGCCGGTAATGAACAGTTGGCCTTCGAGCAGGAAGCCGAGGTCACCGGTAGCCAGGTACCGCCGGCCCGGCTCAGCGTCCAGGTAGTTGTCAAAAGTAGCTTTGCTGGCTTCCGGGTGGTTCCAGTATCGTTTGGCAATAAAGCCTTCGTGGTGCACCCAGACTTCACCTTCCCGCCCATCGGGTACTGCCGAGTGGGTTTCGGGGTCAACGATACGCACCTCGGCGCCGTTTACCACATGCCCGCAGCCCACCCAATAGCTTTCCGGATCTTCGATACCGTTGATGTCCTGCCCGATGCGCAAGCGCTTGGGTTGTTCCTCTTCTTTCGCAGCAATAGATACGGGTTCGCCGGCACTCGTCAGGCTTACGCCCAAAGTAGCCTCCGCCATGCCATAGCCCGGGCAAAAAGCGTCAAAGCTAAAGCCATGAGCCGCAAACGTCCGGTGAAAGTTGAGCATGGTAGACAGCCGCACCCGCTCGGAGCCATTGGTCACGCAAACCAGCGAGCTCAGGTCGAGCCCCTCGCGGTCTGCTTCCGGTATTTTGGAGCAGCACAGATCAAAGGCGAAGTTAGGTGCCACCGAGTACTGTGCCTTGTACCGGCTGATCGCCTGCAGCCAGCGGGCAGGCTTTTGTACGAAGTGGACCGGCGACATGAAATAGATGGAGCCTTCCTTGCCCAGGCTCAGGGCGGTTAGTATGCTCATCAGCCCCATGTCATGATACATTGGAATCCAGGACACCATGGTGTCCACTTCGTAAGGGGCGTAGGTCTCCTTCAGAGCTTTGGTGTTCTCAACAATATTGGTATGCGTGATGACTACGCCTTTGGGATCGCCGGTAGAGCCTGAGGTGTACTGCAGATAAGCAATGTCATCTCCTTTCACTTCCCGAGGCTGCCATACTTCGGCTTTCGCCGAAAGCGTTTCGTAAACCAGAAAGGAGAAAGCAGAAAAATCTTGCTTCAACCGCTCCATATGATCAGCAGTAGACTGATCGGTGAGGATGTATTCCGCTCCGCAGTTGGCTATAATGGCATTCAGCCGCAGTAGGTTCCGGTTGTTGCGCGGAGGGTAGGCGGGTACGGCAATCACTCCTGCGTAGAAACAACCAAACAGCGCGATCAAATACTCCAGGCCCTGTGGGAACAGCAGCAATATACGCTGACCCTCCAGTTCTTTTTGCTGTAAAGCAGCAGCCACGCGCCTGGCCGCCTGGTCAAACGCGTGGTAGGAGAGGGGCTGTTCGTCCGTCTCTCCATCTGCCAGATAGATTAAAGGAACGGCCTCAGGGAAAGCCTCAGCGGATTGTTGCAGACGTTCTACCAGATTCACAGGATTATTCATGAAGCATCAATTGATCAGGAAATGCCGCAAGATTACGAATAATCAGGAACTTATCAGAGAGGCCCGGGAACAATACCGCTGGCCTTTCAGGCCTCTTGTTTGGACTTGATGAGTGCCACCAGGTCATTTACTGTTTTGACCTGCTGTATCTCTTCGTCTTTGATGCTGATGTCGAAGCTTTCTTCAATATCCATGATGATTTCCACCAGGTCTACGGAGTCGAGCCCGAGCTCGTCCAGCAGATTGGTGTTGCCCGTCATGTTGTCAATGACGGAGTCATCCTGATACTCCAGGTGAGGCTTTACCAGCTGCTTGAGCTTGGCAATGATTTGTTGATTTTCCATTATTTGATAGCAATAGTTGATTACAAAAAAGAGCGTCGGTTGAAACTTACATCATTCCCATTTTTTTAAAACAACACAGGAGTTGACATCGCCAAAACCGAAGCTCGCTTTAATAACTGTGTTCAATTCTTGGTTTTCTATGGTTTCCAGCGGGATGCGGCTGCGGTCCACCAGCTCTGCTATTTCCGGGTGCAGGTCTTCGCTGTTGAGGTTGCCGTGGAAGAAACCCTCCTGCATTTGCAAGAGCGTACCCACCGTCTCCACAGCGCCGGCAGCACTCAGGCAATGGCCTATCATGGATTTGGTGGCATTGATGAGGGGGAAGTCCTTTCCGGAGCGGCCAAGCGACTTCACCCAGCTTTTGATTTCA
>CAJXXJ010000837.1 GCA_913062745.1 uncultured Phaeodactylibacter sp. | reverse complement strand
CTTTACCCGTGCCGTAGGTGCTCTTCCACCCCAGCCCCTGCTCTTCCAGGCCGGCAGCTTCGGGGTCGGCTCCTACGTGAGCAGCCGGGCCCATACCGTGCGTTTTACCGAAGGTGTGCCCTCCCGCGTTGAGCGCGGTTGTTTCTTCATCGTTCATCCCCATTCTGGCAAAAGTTTCCCGGATAGCTTTAGCGGCTTCCAGGGGGTCAGGGTTGCCGCCCGGTCCTTCCGGATTGACGTAAATGAGGCCCATTTGAGTAGCAGCCAGCGGGTTTTCCAGCTCCCCGTTTTGGTGGCGTACATCAGCCAGCCACTCGGTTTCTGCCCCCCAGTATACATCGCTTTCCGGCTCCCAGACGTCTTCGCGGCCACCGGAGAAGCCGATGGTCTCAAAGCCCATGGATTCGAGGGCAACGTTGCCGGCGAGGATCATGAGGTCGGCCCAGGAAATCTTACGGCCGTACTTTTGCTTTACCGGCCAAAGCAGCCGCCGCGCCTTGTCCAGGTTGGCGTTATCCGGCCAGCTGTTGAGCGGTGCAAAGCGCTGCTGCCCTGCCCGGGAGCCGCCGCGGCCGTCGCCGGAACGGTAGGTGCCGGCGCTGTGCCAAGCCATACGGATGAACAAGGGGCCGTAGTTGCCAAAATCGGCAGGCCACCAGTCTTTGGAATCCGTGAGGACGTGTTCGATGTCTTTTTTCAGGGCGTAGTAGTCGAGGCTTTCAAAGGCTTCAATGTAGTCGAAGTCTTCGCCCATCGGGTCCGACTTTGCGGAGTTCTGACGAAGGACGTCGAGGTTGAGCTGGTTCGGCCACCAGTTTTTATTGGTGGGGCCGCCCTTTTGCATCATTGCTTCCCGATATTCGGTTACTTCTGTTTTCGCAGCGGCGGAGGCACTTCCGTGGCCCATCGGGCATTCTCCGGCGCTTTTCTGTGCAAAGGCGCTTAGCGCAAAAAGCAGCAGGGGGATAAAGAGTAATCGTTTCATGTTTTTTGTTTGTCTGATTAACAGGTCTGAAAATATTGGTTCTGCCAAGCCTCGCAGGGCTATCGGCTGGAGCGCAATTGTTGCCTGCAGCATCCTACCGAGTGGGGCGGGACGTTAGCTGCAACCGGCGCTTTTGCCGTGGCAGGCGTAAAGATGCAGCAAGAAACACCATTCACCAAGGAAATATTTTCTATGTTTGCTATTGACAACATCAATACACAACATGAACTTACAGCAGTTATCGTATATCGTAGCCGTAGACCAGCATCAGAGCTTCAGCAAAGCGGCGGCGGCCTGTCATGTGACACAGGCTACGCTGAGCACAATGGTAAAAAAACTGGAGCGTGAACTGGAAGTCGTGCTGTTCGACCGGAAAGCGGCTCCGGTGATCACCACGGAATGCGGGAAGGAGATTATCCGGGAAGCCCGGCGCGTACTGGACCACAGCAAACAACTGAAGGAGATCGCGCTCGAGGTAAAAGGCAAGATTGAAGGCAGCCTGCGCATAGGCGTCATCCCGACTATTGCCAGCAACCTGCTGCACCGCATATTGCCACGGCTGCTCCGCCGGTACCCCGGGCTGCAGCTGCAGATATCTGAGATCACCACCGACAATATTGTGGAGCAGCTCAAAAACAGGGAGCTTGACGCAGGTATTGTCTCTACGCCGCTCGGCGGCGATGTGCAGCTGGAAGAAGAAATCCTGTACTACGAAAAGCTGCTGGTTTACGGGGACAGCCGGGAAGGGGCGCAATTTTCGACTCCTGAGGACATTGCAGATGAGCAAATCTGGCTGTTCGAACAAGGCAACTGCCTGGCTGATCAGGTCGCCGACATCTGCAAACTGCATACCAAACCGCTGCACTCCAATCTGTCTTTCAACCCCAATTCTTTTGACAGCCTGCTCAACATCGTAGACCACCTGCACGGCCTGACTCTGATCCCGGAGCTCTACTGCCTCGACCTTCCTGCCGGGCGGGCGGAAAGGGTCAAGGGTTTCACGCCGCCTTACCCGGTACGGGAGGTGAGCTTCGTCTACCACCGCCCCTACGCTAAGATGCGCCTCATCAACGCACTGTCGCAGGAAATCCGGCAGCTCATCCGCCCGCTCTTATCAACTCATTCGCTCAAAAACAAGGATATGCGGATTGCAAAGATTTGACGGCAAAGGAGGATTCCACCCTATTACTGACGCAAAGCGGTGCTTTGGCCTGCCCCACGGCCCAGG
>CAJXXJ010000836.1 GCA_913062745.1 uncultured Phaeodactylibacter sp. | reverse complement strand
CGGTCGCTTGTTCGGGTCGAGGCCGGGGCCGGGCAGGCCGTTTGGACAAACCCCAAATGCCCGCAGACACTTATGGCAAAAGTACATATTCAAAAGAACAGAATGCAAACAGCATAAAAAAAGAAAACAGGCTCCGCTTTATTGTGCAGCCGGCCGAAAAGGGCACTTTTAACAAAGCCTTAAATACGCCAGCCGCACTGCAAACGTTGGTTTTGTAGTGCGGCAGAAGTAGCGGGAGTGCCGCGGGAAAGCGGAATTTTAGTAGCTTTGTGCCACTTTTTTGCGCGGAATTCAACGATCAATCTTTTATATGTCGGTAACCGTAGAAAACCTGACCAAAACCTACGGCGCACAGCGCGCCGTCAACGATATTTCCTTTGAGGCGAAAGCCGGGCAAGTGCTGGGCTTCCTCGGGCCAAACGGTGCCGGGAAGACCACTACTATGAAAATCCTGACGAGCTATATTCCGCAGACGGAAGGCCGGGCAGTGGTCTGTGGCTACGATGTGCAGCAGCAGCCGATGGAGGTCCGCAAATGCATTGGCTACCTGCCGGAGCACAACCCCCTTTATCTCGACATGTACGTGCGGGAGTACCTCAAATTTATCGCCCGCCTGCACAAAATCCGCAAAGCTGAATCCCGCATTGACGAGATGATCGAGCTCACCGGGCTGCAGCGCGAGCAGCACAAGCTCATCGGAGCGCTGTCTAAAGGCTACCGGCAGCGGGTGGGGCTGGCACAGGCGCTGATGCACGACCCCGACGTGCTGATCCTCGATGAGCCGACTTCCGGGCTTGACCCGAATCAGCTGGCGGACATCCGTGGCCTCATCCGGCGGTTGGGCGAAGAAAAGACCGTTATCTTCTCCACCCACATCATGCAGGAGGTGAAAGCCGTCTGCGACCGGGTGATTATCATTAACAAAGGCAAGCTCGTAGCCGACGACTCCGTGGAGCAGCTGCAGGCTTCTTCGGAAAGCGGCACGCTCATTACCGTGGAGTTTGACCGCAAGGTTTCCGCTAAAGCGCTGGAAAAGCTGCAGGGCGTGCGGGAGCTGCGCCACCTGCGGGGCTACCGCTATCAGCTGCTGTCTTCAGCGGAAGAGGACCTGCGGCCCGGCGTGTTTGATTTTGCGGTAAGCGAAAACGCCCGGCTGCTCGAGCTCCACCGGGAGGCCTTTGAGATGGACGAGGTGTTCCAGCGCCTCACAAAGCAATAACTTATGCGTACACTGATACTTATCGCCGCAACTCTGTTGCTGTCTGCTGTGCTGCTGCCGGCACAGCGGGACACCGCACTGCTGAATGCCGATTTCGTATTCGCCGATGGCGTGTATCTGTCCCTTGAACAGCTGCGGCAAAACGACCCGGCCTACAGCTGGTCGGAAGTGGAAGCCCGGCTGGCGGCCAACCGCGACAGCTATTCCGCGCAGGTGGAGTATATACGGCCGCGGGCCATGGAGCCGCTGCCTATGGAGCAGGTCTTTGCGCTCGTGCTCGACGGCCTGCCTTATATTCAGGTAACGGACCCGGCACTGCAGCGCGCTGCAGCCTATTTTGCCGGGCTGCGCATACGCGGCCGCCTGTGCCTGTACGCTTACGAATTCAAAGAGCAGCGCGAAGTGGAAATGGCTGCCTATAACCCGCTCACCGGCCGGCCTTTCCGCCGGGGCGTGGTCACCAAAGAAGAAGAGGTGCTGGTGCGCCGGCTGATTCACCTGGAAACAGGCGAACGCGGTGGCTTTACCCGGGAGTCGCTCCTGCAGCTCATGGCGGATGACCCCAAAATGCAGCGGACCGTGGAAGAGCTCGAAGACAGCGGGCTGGAAGAGCGGATGTACAAATGCATACTCATTTACGACGACCGCAACCCTATCTACCTACCCCTTTTGGAATCAGATAAAAAGGATTAATTCATGACTAGTATCTTTCTGAAAGAAGTCAACGCCTTCTTCAGTTCTCTGATCGGCTACATCGTCATCGGTGTGTTCCTGGCGCTGCTGGGGCTGGTGCTGTTCGTATTTCCGGACACGAGCCTGCTGAAGTATGAATACGCTTCGCTCGGGCAGCTGTTTGAGATGGCCCCGGTCATTTTTATGTTCCTCATACCGGCCATCACGATGCGCTCCTTCGCCGAGGAGCAGCAGACGGGCACAATCGAGCTGCTGTCTACCCGCCCGGTGAGCGACTGGCATATCGTACTGGGGAAATACCTGG
>CAJXXJ010000835.1 GCA_913062745.1 uncultured Phaeodactylibacter sp. | reverse complement strand
TTTTAAGGAGGAATTCCTGCCTGGTAATTGATCGTGTAAATAAGAGGAGCCTCAGCTCCGGATATCCCGGGGGCCTGGTGTAAGCATGCAGGCCCCCGGCGGTGTTTCAGTACCCTTTGTGTTAAATGAATGTTAACTCAAGTTTAATTGAAAGTAAACTTTGGCGGCCTTATCCCTGTTTTTAGTAAGATTATTGAATGCAGAGGACGAAAAGATAAGTGCTATGAAGGAACAGAAATTCAAAGAAAAACAGCGATTCCGGGACCGTTTACTATTCATCCTGCTATGGGCAGGGCTGGGTGGTGCGCTATTCGGCTTGCTGCGCTCCTTCGTGGTCGGTCACGCGGGGCAAGCGCTCGCTTACGGCCTCATTGTGTTTTTGCTCGCTGCCTGGCTGTGGTGGCTGCATCAGCTGAAGCTCAAAGTATCCGTCAATGGAGAGCGCATCAAGTACAAGCTTTCGCCGCTGCACAGCAAGTCGCGCAAGATACCGTGGGAGGAGGTTGCTTCCTGTCAGCTGGTCAAGACTCCGCGCTCGGCGAGCTGGCACGGAAGTAATGTGCACTTCGGCAATATGAAGTGGTTTTCGCTCAGCGGCAAAAACGGTATGCGCATTACTACCCGGGATGGGCGGCAGCTCTTTATCGGCTGTTCCGATGTGGATCAGCTGGCGGAGACTTTGGAAAAGATTAAGGATTGAGCGTTGCCGAAAACCTGAAGCTCAAACGGGCAGGTACCGATGGTGCCTGCCCGTTTTTGGTTAGCGTTGAACCCATTCGGCCTCGGTTGCCGACCTAAAATTGCACCCGCCCGCTCAGGACGACGCTGCGGCCCGGCCCGGCGAGGCCGGAAGAGTAAGGCCGGTACCGCCGGTCGGTCAGGTTTTCCACGCCTGCGCTAAGGGTGAAGGTATCGCTTACGCGGTACAGTGCCCGAAAATCAAGGGTGTACCAGTCCGGCGCAAAGGGGTTGCCGTTAGCATCGGCGGCGTACAGTTCCGGCTTGGCCTGTTCGCCCGGCGGCAGGTCTTCAAAATCAAACGCGCTGTGGTACTGCGCATTGAGTTCCACCCGCAGGGCTTCCTGTTCGTAGCTCAGGCGCAGCACGCCAAACCAGGGAGCTGCGTGGCGCAGCGGCACCTCGCCGCCTTCTTCCAGCGTCTCGACGCCCTCCTGCACATTCAGGCGGGCACTCAGCCCGAAGCCGGCCGGCAGCTGAGCATCGAATGCCGCCTGCAGGCCCCACACCCTGGCCCGGGCAGCGTTCTGTATCGCCTGCACCCGGCTCAGCTCGCCATCGTAAATAATGCTATCCTGCCCGTTCAGCCGGAAGTCGCGGCGCACGAGTGCGTTATCGAGCAGGGTGTAGTACCCGGTCAACTCTGCCTGCAGCCAGCTGCCTACGGCACGGGAAACGCTGAGTTCGGCATTGTAAGCATATTCCGACTGCAGCTGTGGGTTGGGGACGACTACAGCGCCCGGCTCAGAGTCAAACACTTTCCCCACATCATCGATATTAGGAGCGCGGAATCCTGTAGAGAGGTTGGCGCGCAGCAGCCAGCTCTGTGCGGGCCGGTAGGTGGCACCGAGGCTGCCGGTCAGGGCGCCGTTTTGCAGCTGTGCTTCCGTAAAAGGGAAGGGAAAAAAGGTGGTGTCAAAATCTGCCTGTAGTGCGAAGGCATTATAACGGGCCCCCGCCTGCAGCTGCAGCTGCTCGGCAGCCTCTACCTGCCAGGTGAGGTAGGCAGCGTAGGAGCTCCAGTCGGACTGCGGGTAGCGGGCCGGGCCAGGCTGCTGCCCGCCGGTGGTGATATCCTCCAGTTGGCCCCGGGAGCCGACCCGGTTGTAGATGGTTTCCAGGCCGTACATGAGCCGTTGCGTACTGCCCAGCGACTTAGTGAAGTCGAGATTGGCAGACAGGGCATCCACCTGTTCTGTGCGGGTACGGCGGATGGGCGATCCAAAGTTGCGGTCTATGCGGCTTTCCTCAAAGTACTGATGCGCCAGGCTGAGCCGTGCCTGATCGTACAGCGCCGTGCGCTTACGGTGCTCGGCTTGCAGCTGGTTGAGCTGCCAGATTTGGGGCCCGTAGGACCACTCTGCGCTGCGGGGCAAGCCGTTGCGGGTACGGTTGAGGCGGTCGTAGCGTGCATAGTCCGTCGTCTCCGAATAGTGGAAGGCATAGGTAAAGTCCCAGTGCTTATTGGGCCGGAACCGGAT
>CAJXXJ010000834.1 GCA_913062745.1 uncultured Phaeodactylibacter sp. | reverse complement strand
GCCAACGGCATGCATATCTTCGACAACAGCAACCCGCTGCAGCCACAGTACCTCTCCGTATTCCGCCATGCCACAGCCTGTGACCCGGTATACGTAGACGGCGACGTAGCCTATGTGACGCTGCGGGACGGCCAGCCCTGCGAGACCTTCACCAATCAACTCGATGTGGTGGATGTGTCTGTACTGACCGACCCGAAGCTGATCCGCAGCTTTCCGATGCACAACCCGCACGGCTTGTCAAAGTACGAAGATGCGCTCTTTATCTGCGAGAATACACAGGGCGTAAAGGTCTTCGATGCAAGCAACCACGAAACGGTAGGCCAAAAAATGATAGCGCAAATTGATGGCTTTCAGGCCTACGACATTATTACGCTGAAGGACAAAGGCCTGGGCCTGGTGATCGGAGCGAACGGATTCTTCCAGTTTGATATCACGGACCCGGCGGAACCTGTTCTGATCAGTAACATAATCGCGCAATAGGAATGAAGATAGCGCGTCTTTATATCATCACCGTATGGGCTGTCCTGTGGCTGCTGCCGCAGGGCACCTCTGCGCAAGAAGGGCTGGTTATCGATACCGTGCAGGAGCGCCGTATCGCGCACCGCCTGATGGTCGGCTTCCCGGCCGGCGAATTTGCCGAAGAGCGGCAGGTTGGTTTCAGTGTGCGCTACGCGGCGCTTTACGCCCTGAGCAACAAGCAACGAGTAGGGCTCGGCATAGGCGTGGATCAGTTTTTGCCGGAAGGCTACCCTTACCTGCCACTGACGCTGGAATGGCAGGGGCAGACCGGGGCATACAGGGGATTCGTCTATAACCTCTCCGCTGGTTACGCTTTCCCGATGTACGGGGATCCGGACAGCGGGTTCAACGAAGTATTAGAGGGCGAAGGCGGCCTGTCCGGGCAGTTGATGGCGGGATACCTGTTTACCGTCAACGACCGTTTCCGCTTTATGGCAGGGCTGGCGTTCCACTATCAGAAAGCCAGCATATACTGGGAAGAATGGACCGTACAGACCGCGCAGGAGATGACTTTCCGGCGGCTGGGCCTGAACATAGGAATGACATTTTAGTATAAAAAATGAGCAAGGACCCATCCACATACACGGAGCAAGAGCTGGTAGAGGGCTGCCTGAAGAACGACCGGTTCTTCCAGGAGGCGCTTTACCGCCGCTACTTCCAGCCGATGATGCGGATGTGCCTGCGCTACACACAGGATAAAGATGCCGCAATGGAAATCCTCAATCGGGGGTTTCTGCGGGTGTACAGCAAATTACACACCTTCGCCTTCAGCGGCTCCCTGGAAGGGTGGATCCGGCGGCTGGTTTTTCACAGCCTTTCCGACCACTTCCGCACGCGCAGCAATACTGTGCGCTTTCTCAATCTGGAGGAGCGCGACACCGCTGTGGAAGAAGAAGCCCTCGACCAGCTTTATCTGGACGATATTATGAAATTGGTAGACCTCCTGCCGGATGCCAGCCGGCGGGTGTTTTACCTCTACGCCATAGAAGGGTTTACCCATGTGGAAATCGCCAAACGGCTGGGCATCAGCCCGGGCACTTCCAAGTGGCACCTTTCCAACGCCCGTGAGAAACTGAAGCAATACATCAGAACCAATTACAACCATGCAGGATAATGATTTCAGCCCGCAGTGGGCAGACGAAGGATGGGATCAAATGCGGCAGATGCTCGATGAGCACCTCCCGGTACGAACTAAGCGCCGGGCAGCCTGGCTCCCTCTGGCTGCAGCCGTTGCGCTGCTGGCTTCCGCAGCCCTCTACCTGCTGCAGCCGACAGCGCCTGTGCTTATCGAGGCATTCCGCATAGAGCAGCCCGCTGCAACAGCAAACAATACTGCCGCCTCCGAAGCTGCTGCAAAGCAAGCTGCACAGAATAAAAACATGGCTGCCGCTTCCGCATCTTCAGGTACCGCCACTTCCCGCACCACCCTTTTGCAAAAGCAGGCCTCTGCACCGGCAGGCCCCTCAGCAGGCAGCCTGCCCCCTCAGCAAACAGCAAAAAGTACATTGCCACAAGCCGGGCTGCCTTCCGGCCTAGAGGCAGACCAAAAGCAGACGGCCACTGCTCAGGAGCACAAAGCACAGTCTCCCTCCCTCCCTTTGCATGCCGCCAACAGCCCAACCCCTGCCTCAACTAGCCCCCTTCTCCCTCTCACCCCCTCTCCCTCTCACACCCACTCACCCCTTCTCCCCCTCACCCCATCCCC
>CAJXXJ010000833.1 GCA_913062745.1 uncultured Phaeodactylibacter sp. | reverse complement strand
AAGAAAATCCGAACTACGGCATAGTAGGTATCATGCACCTTTTGCCCCCTGCGTTAGCCTGGCTCTGGCGACTGGTGGCACCACGGGGGCACGCCAACCCGAGCATTATTCAGACAAAGGGCATCAGCAGCGAAGGCGTGGGCAGCTATTGGCCCTTTGCTACCGGTAAAAAGGTCAAGCAAGCTAACTTGCTGCTGGAACAGATCGTAGACACCCCGGATGTGAAGTACATCCTGACCCCCAACCAGCACATCGGGGCATGGAAAACCAGCTTCATGCCGCAGTGGCTCAGCCGCGAGTACCTGGCACGCAAGGGCAATGCGGATTTCCTGCCGGAGCAATTGAGCCCGTCCCGCTGTAGCCTGCTGGGCTATGCAATGAATAAAATGAAACTGGAGCGTATCCATATCCCTAAGTGGATGCTGAAAGTGGAATACCAGGAAGAAGTCGGCAAGGAAGCCTACGATCAGGGCGCAAAGATCCTGTATGATTTCTTTGAGAAAACGCTCGCTCAGTTTCAGGAAGACAGCCTGAGCCCATTGGGTAAGCAAATCATTGAGTGCTGCCTGGACCACGGTGGTGTGACGGACTACGAGAACCTGTTTGATAACAGGTAAGCATCCAATGGCTCTCGTTTTGGAATACCATGTAAATAGGGTGCCTTAGGTACGCTATTCCGGTATAGAAAAACTGGCAAGAGAAAGTGTGGTGCCATCGCCTTTATGTGACGGCACCACGCTTTTTTAGTAGAGAGTAGAGTGTTAAGTAATTCATTTCTGGCTGCTGGAGTGGATGAATGTCCGGCGACAATCGTTCGACGGGCCAACCCGATTACTTCAACCCCTTGAACTTAACATCCAAATTGAATTCAAACTCCGGGTCGTACAGCTTTTCCTGCGGGATTTCGATCACCACGGTGCGCTTATCCACCCGCTCGGCGTACTCCGACTTCACTTTTTTGACTTTTCCAGGGAAATGTATGGTCAGCCGGTAGGGCTCATCCCCCATAAACATTTGCATCATCGCCATCGTCTCGGCAGCTTCTTCGCCTTCCCCCAGTTCTCCCATATCCATTCCTTTGCGACTGATTTGCAGTACTTTGCCATCTATACTGAATGAAGTAGTACCACTGCCCATCATATCTGAGATAGCATCGCCGGAGGGGGACTCCCCCATCATTTGGCCCATCTCCTCAATCATATCACCAAAGTTGCTGAAATCCTCAACCTCCGTAAAATCCTGGATGGTGGAGAACTTAAGCATCTGCTCAGGCTGGCTAGCTTGAAGACGCATCTTTAAATCCATCATGCCCTCTAAAGCCCGTATGCCCATTTTCTTCTGCTCTTCTGTAACCCCTTGTTCAGAAGCAGGCACTTGCTTCATGCTGTCGATCATCATCTCCAGGGTCTTGCCATCTGGCAGTTCCTCTTTCATCATGCCGGATAGGCTAATAACCGTATCCACTTTTTCCTGCTTCAGCAGGTTTTCCATTAGCATATCCATAGCGTCCTTAGGCTCTGTAGCGTCGCCCTCTGTCTGCTCTTCTTCTTCATCTTCTTCCTCCTGCATCATTCCCATCATCAGAAACGGGTACATAGCGCTAATGTCGGTGGTAGAAACAAAGCGCCCGCTGCCGTCGGGTTCGATCCAAAGCTCTTCCTGGGTGGTGGCACAACTACTCAACCAAATCAAAAGGGCTCCCAGTAATAGAATTTTCCTGTTACGTATCATGTTTTTTTGGTTTTTTCTTGCCTAAAGATAAGGAATTACCCATCCTAATGAAGCGGGGAGCGGAAATCAAGACAAGGCCAGTAGTGGTAGCTTTACTATTTAATAACGCAGGCATCCTTTTTTGCCAGCAGCAAAATTGCTTTATTTGCCAAAAAGCTAAAACCTATGGATCGCACCTCTTCCTTTCAGCTTGCCCGCGAAAAGCAAGGCAAGCCCTTCCGGGATTTAGAATATCTCTTGCGGCTGCTAAAAGAAAGCCTGCGCGAAAACGGCGAGGCCGATATGGCGGGGCAGGTGCCCTGGGTCAACAACGGGCAGGCGGCCAATACGCCGATGACGGCAGCTCAGCTGCAGCTTTATTCTCTTGTCTTCCAGCTCATGAATATCGTGGAAATCAACGCAGCCGTACAGCAGCGCCGGCAGCAGGAAGACCAGGCGATGGATGCTGTGCCGGGCCTGTGGGGGCAAAATTTACGGAAGCTGAAAGAAGCGGGCG
>CAJXXJ010000832.1 GCA_913062745.1 uncultured Phaeodactylibacter sp. | reverse complement strand
CCGTCAGCGCCGGCGGGGGCGGCGGCTGTTGGTAGTCAATTTCTGTATCGTAACGGCTACGCTCACAAACTGTCCTCAGTACCAGCCCGAGGTCCAGCATCGCATCTCCCTGCTCCGGCAGTAGCGGAACCGGCAGCACCGGTAGCGGGTCTGCCAGAGCTACTCCCCAAAGGTGCTGCTTTCGCTCCTGAGCTTTCTGCAGGCTCACCAGATAAGACGCTGTAGAAACCTGTGGGTGCTGAAAAGGCCGTTTCCCCCGCCGGATCAGGTCAATTTCCAGCAAGTGCACGCTGGCTTCCCGCAGTTGTGCGCGCTTCTTCAGATAAGCAGAACGCCCCGGCTCTCGCTTATTGACCGGCGAAAGGTATTCAATGACCGTTACCAGCCTCTGCATAGAGCGGGAACGAACAATGACGCGGGGAATGCGCTGCGCTATAGATTCAAGGCGATCCACTACTGCTGTGGGAGGGGTAAAGGGCGCATCGTAGCCGCCCGGCGGTTCTTCCACTTTGCGCCGGCGAACTTCCACATCCGGGTAGAGTATGCCAAGGTCTTCTTGCCACTCGGTATCTACTACAGTATACAACTCTGTGCGTACGGTATAGTCCTCCGGCAATTGAGGTATCAAAAGCTCTTTGGTAACAAAAGCAAGCCCACTATGCACATCAGGCCAAAGGTAGCCTTCCAGATAGGGGTCCATTCCGGGGAATCGTTTGGACATGAACTACAATTTTTTTGATTCTCAAAAAAGCGACTGCACCCACTCCCACTCCTTTTCCATCAGCGCCGGCGGGGGCGGCGGCTGTTGGTAGTCAATCGACTTATCAATGGCCCGCTCCCGGTAGAGCCTATCCAGAGTTTGCCCCAAATCCAGCGGCAGGTCTGCATCCGGTGGGCGCAGCGGTACGGGGATTACCGGCAGAGGATCCCGCAGCCCAAGCGCCCAGATATCCGTTTGGGTTTGACCGGCCCGGTTTAGAGCGATAAGGTAGTGCGCAGCTGGCAAATCGGGATGAGTAAGCGTGCGGGTGCCTCTGCGCAACAAATCTATTTCGATGAAATGTACGCCATTGACCCGTAGCCGCTCCCGTTTACTGCGGTAGGCAGCCAGGCCAGGATAGCGCTTATTGACCGGAGAAAGCAACTCTATGGCAGTAATCAATTCGTTGCCCTTACGGTCGCGGATTTCCACCACCGGTATACGCACCTCAACCGGATCCACATCCGGCAGGCAAAGCGTGGCCGGCGTAAATGGGTTGCCGTAAACTTCCTGTGGTTCTTCTGCCCGCTTCAGCAGCTCTACGTCTGGGTAGAGTATCCCGATATCTTCCTGCGGGGCTGTATCCATCACCGTATAGGTATGCAATTGTACCACATAAGGGTCACCCAGCTGCGGCGTCAACTGCGCGCTGATCAGGTAGGACAGGCTCTGATGCACATCCGGCCATAGGTAGCCTTCCAGATAAGGGTCCATTCCGGGAAATCGCTTAGGCATAAATCACGGATTATTGAAAACATTCAAAATACAGTATTCTCCCGGCATTGTCAATACCGGATTTCCCTCCCTCTCTATTCCCAAAAATTCGCCATATTTGCCAGCATCACAAAGCGCCCGATATGAGCAACCCACATCTCGACCCCAACGGCGAAGGCCTGCCGCCCGAAGAACAACAGGCCGAACTGGAACTGCGCCCGCAGGCCCTGGACGACTTCAGCGGACAACCGAAGATCGTGGAGAACCTGCGTATCTTTATTCAGGCCGCCCGGCAACGGGGAGAAGCGCTCGACCATGTGCTGCTGCACGGCCCGCCCGGCCTGGGTAAGACCACGCTTTCCCACATTATCGCCAATGAGCTGCAGGCGGAGCTGAAAATGACCTCCGGGCCCGTGCTGGAAAAACCCGGCGACCTGGCCGGCCTGCTCACCAACCTGGAGGAGGGCGATGTGCTGTTCATTGATGAAATCCACCGGCTCAACACCGTGATCGAGGAATACCTCTACTCGGCTATGGAGGACTACCGGATCGATATCATGATTGACAGTGGGCCCAATGCACGCAGCATACAGATTGCCCTTAACCCGTTTACGCTCGTCGGCGCAACTACCCGTATGGGCCTGCTCACTGCACCAATGCGCGCCCGCTTTGGCATTAACTGCCACCTCGACTACTACGATACGGCAACGCTGAAGCGCATCATCCAGCGCTCCGCCAGCATCCTGGAGGTCC
>CAJXXJ010000831.1 GCA_913062745.1 uncultured Phaeodactylibacter sp. | reverse complement strand
ATTAAATATACAAATACAGTATACCCAATCCACCCAAGGCAGGCTCCTAATCGAGAACTTGGCTGGTCAAAGCATGCACTCTGAAGACTTAGACTTAAGTCCTGCTCTCCAAATCTGGCAGGTCGATGTGGCGGACTGGCCCGCCGGGGTATACGTGCTCAGCCTTCAGGCGGAGGGAAGTGCGCCGGTGGTGCGGCGGTTTGTGGTGGAGTAAAATAAAAGCCTATACCTACGAGGACATCAAAATTCACGCGGCACGAAATCCGCTTTATTGACAATAGCCGCTGAGTCTCCCGTGGCACGGATGACGAACAGCCCTTTATTTTCCGCCATCTGCTCCGCCCCGGCATCTGCTTGCAGGAAGGCTACGGCACCGTACACAGTATTGGGTGCATACTCTTTTACCCAAGTCTTAAAGGAGCCCATTTTCTCCAAAAACTCGTAGATATGCTTAGGCTTTAGCGTCGTTTTTACTTCTACCGTCACCACCTCCGTGCCGTTGCGGGCGATAATGTCAAATTCGTAGCTTTTCCCTTCGTGGCTGCCCTTCACCCGCCGGGCGGTCTGTCCTACCTCAATGCCTCGCTCCTGCAGTATGCGCACCAGATCGCCCTCCACCAAGCTTTCCACCAAACGCCCCCACTGTGAGGAGAATAGCCCGTAAAGCTCGTTGAAGCGTTTGTCGAGTTTTCGGTCGGTCTCTTTAAACTGCAGATCGGTTTCCTGGAACTTGCGGTCCGTTTCCTGAAATTTACGGTCTGTCTCTTGAAACTTGCGGTCCGTCTCTGCAAACAAAGCCTTGATGTCGTCCCAGCTGATGTTGTCGTTTTCTGCCATGAATTGGAAGAATTAATACGTCAATATAACCTGGTTGCTGCAAGTATAGTTCCCTGCAGGGAAGGGCAATCCACAGCACCATCCTGGGTATACCCGAAGCGAAGTGGTTTGGGAAAGTTAGCGCGCCGTCGATGGGGTTGTCAGCAAGGCGAAAAACGTAGGCGAAGCCTACACGAAGCGTGGGGTAAGGGGCCCCACGGTGAAGTCGGCGAGGCTTTTCAACGCAGCTGACGGGCGCAGCGGCAAGCGAAAACGACTCAAAACACTTCGCTTCGGGTATATACTCCAGCCACCATTATGGAAAAAGATAAATCAAAACAAATGGAAAACCTTAAGTTGCTCCTACCCTCTTTGCTGCTGCTTTGGGCTAGCCAAATAGCTGCACAGCCTTTCGGCCTGCCCACCCCACACCGCCTCCATGCCCATAACGACTACGCTCAGCAACTATCGTTTTGGAACGCCTGGGCGGCCGGCTGCGGCTCTATCGAAGCGGATTTGTACTGGCACGATGGGGAAGTATACGTAGCTCATGATCCAGGCGACCTGCACCTCAGCTACCGGCTGGACAGCCTTTACTTTGATCAAATTCGGGCAGTGCTGAAACGGCAGGCAGGCCGCATCTACGCGGACAGCACCCAAGGACTGATGCTGCTGATTGACATTAAAAATGCGCGGGATACTGTGCTTGAGTACCTGCAGCGCACTGCTGATCAGTACCCCGACCTATTCAAAGAAGACAGCGGTATCAGCTTAGTGCTTTCCGGCAACCGCCCAGAACCGGAAACCTGGACGTCCTTACCTCCTTATATCCGGGTAGATGCCCGCCCGGGTGAAACCCTGAGCGACGAGCAGTGGGAAAAAGTAGCCATGGTCAGCGCTTCATTCCGGGCCGTCGCATCCTGGAACGGCAAAGGGCAACTCACCCCGGAGCGGCAGCAAATACTGGAGCAAATTATACAGCGCGCGCACAGCCGGGGCAAGCCCTTCCGATTCTGGGCCACGCCAGACACCCCCTCCTCCTGGCAACTGCTTATCAAAAACGGGGTAGACATCATCGGCACGGACGCCGTTGACGAGGCACAGCAGTTCGTAGCGGCTTACGCCAAAAACTTTTATCAGAACCCGGCAATACAGCCAGCCTACCTACCCGCTTATCCCGTTTTTGGCGAAAGCCCCCGAAATGTCATCCTGATTATTGGCGATGGCACAGGCCTCAGTCAGCTCTATGCAGCGCGCACTGCTAATGCCGGGCAGCTCAGCCTGCTGGGGCTTAAACATACCGGGCGGATCATTACCCACAGCGCTGATGCATACTGCACCGACTCGGCTGCAGGCGCAACCGCGTACTCTACCGGCCAGAAAACTGACAACCGAAAAATCGGAGTCTCGCCCGATGAAGA
>CAJXXJ010000830.1 GCA_913062745.1 uncultured Phaeodactylibacter sp. | reverse complement strand
GGGCTACTGATTTGCCGATGGAGGTCTTGCCCACACCGGGCGGGCCGACCAGGCATACGATGGAGCCGCTGACCGTGCCGCGCTTGATGACGGTGCTCAGAAACTCCAGGATGCGGTCTTTCACTTCTTCCAGCCCGTAGTGCTCGTCGTCCAGGATGGTGCGGGCTTTTTTGATATCAGAATTGTCGTCTGAATAATGGCCCCAGGGCAGGCTGGCGATATTTTCCAGGTAACTGCGCGTGACGTTGAATTCGGGGGACTGTACATTGAGGGTGCGCAGTTTATTGAGTTCGTCTTCCACGGTTTTCTGCACTTCCTCCGGCAGCTCTTTTTCAGCGAAGCGCTGCTCCAGTTTTTCCACTTCGCTTTCGCCCTCTTCCTTTTCGATGCCCAGCTCTTTTTTGATGGCTTTAAGCTGTTCGCGCAGGAAGAATTCTTTTTGCTGTTTGTTGACTTTCTCCTCGATTTGCTTGTTGATGCGCTTTTGAATCTGGGCGATTTCCAGCTCTTCCTTGATCATTTTGAGCAGCAGCTGTGCCCGCTCGTGCAGGCCAAAGGTTTCGAGCAGTTCCTGCAGGGCTTCGGTATCGGAGGAAAGCAAATTGCTGATGACGTCCATCGTCATGCCCGGCGCATCGTAATTGAGTTGGGAGACCACCATATTGACCTGCTCCTGGAAGAGGGGGTTGAGCTTGAGCAGTTCCTTGATTTCGCCACTGATAGCCATCATATAGGCGCGCAGGTCCTGATCCGGCTTTTCGTCCGGTTCTTTGTAATAGTCGACTTCCCAGCGCAGTGCCGGTTTGACGAGCACCACTCGTTTTTTGCGAAAGCGGGTAACGCCACGCCCGAGCACCTGCGTGGAGCCGTTGGGGGTTTTGTTGATACGCAGGACCTGAAAAAGGGTTCCGACCTCGTAAAAATCAGACTCGGTGTAATCTTCCTTGTTGAGTTCTTGCGTCAGCACCAGGCCGATATAGCCATCCTGCTCTTCCATGGCCTTCTTGAGCGCTTCCACCTGCTCCTTATGAGCAAAATTCATAGGCATAGCCAGCCCCGGAAAAATTGGCCGCTGCGTCAGCGGCAGGATGGTCAGGTTTTGCGGAAGCACATTTTCGACTTTCTGCAAATGCTGCCCCTGTTCGTCCGCCAGTGCATCCTCAATGATCGCTTCGTCGGAAAAGATGTTATCTGCCATTATTTTGGGTTTTCCAATAAAAGTTAGGGATTCCGTGGATGTTTGCTCAATTGGAGTGCCAGTTTGATAAACCGGACGATATGGCAGCAACTGGCAAAAACTCCGCCAATCTGTCACGACTCATGCAATGTATTTGGGAAAAATTGTCGAAATTGAGCAGAACCGGACGGCGGGGTCAACCTGAGCACATGGAATTCGTATATTGTAGAAAACCGCACATCATTTATCATGCGAAGCCTGCTGATTATTACTGCATCTGTCTTGCTGCTGCTGACTGCCTGCCAAAAGGAGGAGTACCGCCCGTCGACCAAGCAAAACCCTCCGCCGGAAGAGCAGGGTTCTGCAGATACGCTTTTTTACCTGGCGCTGGGAGATAGCTACACCAAAGGCGAGGGTGTCCCTTTTTCGGCTAATTTCCCCAATCAGCTGGTGAGCCGCTTCAACAGCCTGCATGCAGACAGCCTCTACTTTCAACTACCCCGTGTGACCGCACAAACGGGCTGGACGGCCAAGCAGCTGCTTGCACAAGTGGATAAAGAGGTATTCCGCCCCCGCTATGATTGGATCACTCTGCTGGTGGGTGTAAATAATCAGTATCAGCAGCGGCCCTTTTCAGAGTTTGAACGCGACTATGATGCCTTGCTGGAGTTTGCCCTCAGCCGTACCGGGCAGGACAGCAGCCGCCTGCTGCTGGTATCGATACCGGACTACGCCTACACGCCTTTCGGCCAAAACAGCAGCAAGCCGGATCAGATCAGCACTGAAATTGACAAGTACAACGCCTACATTGAGCAGCGGGCTGCCGGCCTTGGCTTGAATTATCTGGACATTACAGACATCAGCCGCCTGGGCCTGGAAGCCCCGGAACTGGTGGCGGGCGACAAGCTGCACCCTTCGCAGGAGATGTACGCGCTGTGGGTGGAGCGGATGCTTCCGGTGCTGGAAGAGGTGGTGGTGGAGTGACGGTGGCGAAGATATCCCCGGACCCCTTCTTGCTGATCATGATAAAAAAAGCTACCTTTGCGAAAATTTTGGTCCCGTAGCT
>CAJXXJ010000829.1 GCA_913062745.1 uncultured Phaeodactylibacter sp. | reverse complement strand
CATTTTTCTGCTGGTCATTTACCTGATTTACATGGGAGTGGCTAACCTCCTCTACAACGTAGGCGTATTCTCAGAGCAGGCCCGGCGGCCCGGCGCTGTGCACGACTTTCGGGAGCGTGCCTACCAAATCATTTACTGGTCTGCCATTATCGCGCCGTTTGCCGTGGTACTTTTTAAGGCCTTCTGAAAAAAGTATGTGGGCGGGGTTTCCTACCTTTGCGGGCAAAAAACATGGCTAAAGTAATCGTCACGGGCGCTAACGGCCAGGTTGGCCGCGAGCTACAGGTACTGGCAGGCCACTTCCCGGAGTTTCAGTTTCACTTTACGAGCCGCTTTAACCTGGACATCACTGACGAGCAGGCCGTACAGCACTTCTTCAATCAGCACCCGGCCGATTACTGCATCAACGCTGCCGCCTACACTGCCGTAGACCGGGCAGAAGAAGAGCCGGAAGCCGCAGAACGAACCAACGCGCTCGCTCCCCGCTACCTGGCAGAAGCCTGCGCTCAGCAGAATATCCCGATGCTGCACTTCTCCACCGACTATGTGTACCATAACGACGTCAACCGCCCTTTGCTGGAGAGCGACGAGACCTGCCCGGCCGGTGTATACGCACGCACCAAACTGGCCGGAGAGCAGGCCGCTCTGGAAGCGCATTCCAAAACCATGATACTGCGCACCAGCTGGGTGTACTCCGTATTCGGGCACAACTTTGTCAAAACCATGCTGCGGCTGGGCCGGGAACGCGACCGCCTGACCGTAGTTTACGACCAAATCGGCAGCCCCACCCATGCCCGCAGCCTCGCCCGCGCCGCAATTGCCATCCTGCAGCAATACGAACAGGGTGCCGTCCCCCGGGAGCAGCAACACGGCATCTACAACTACAGCAACGAAGGGGTATGCAGCTGGTATGATTTTGCCCTGGCTATTTTTGAAATGAGCGGCATCGACTGCGAGGTAGCTCCTATTTTGTCGAAAGACTTCCCAACACCAGCCGCACGCCCCAGCTACAGCGTGATGGACAAAAGTAAATTTAAAGCTGCCTTCGGGCTGAACATCCCCCACTGGCGGGATGACCTCAAAGCGATGATGACGACGCTCCGGTCTCACGAGGCAGCTGCAAGCAGCCGGGAATAGGCAGTCGATACAGACTTTTTTTGGGGCTGCCGCTCACTTTTTAGGCATTTTACCTTAATTTCACCGCATTACAAGGAGACCGGCTGGCCATCTCCTGCCGTTGGGCAGCCCGGGCCTCACCCCAACCGGGTTTATACGGCAGTTTCCAACCCCAACCATTCAGTATCAAAAATTCGGACAAACTTCGCAGTATGACTTACATCATTTCTGGTATTCAGCAATTAGGCATAGGCGTGAAGGACGCAGAAGAAGCCTGGGCCTGGTATCGCAAGGGGTTCGGTACAGACGTGCCTGTATTTAAAGAAGAAGCAGAGGCCAAGCTTATGCTGCCCTACACCGGCGGCAAACCACGCAGCCGTTACGCTATTTTAGCAATGAACCTGCAGGGGGGCGGCGGCTTTGAAATCTGGCAGTACACCTGCCGCGAGCCCAAGCCGGGTGCAGTTCCTCCGCGTCTGGGCGACTATGGTATTTTTGCAGGTAAAATTAAAGCCCCCAACGTCCGCCAAGCCTATCAATACTACCAGGAACAGGGTTTTCGGTGCCTGAGCGAAGTGCATCGGCTACCCAATGGCGAAGCTAATTTCTTTGCTGCCGACCCTTACGGAAACACCTTTCAGATTGTGGAATCTAATGTGTGGTTCCAGCAACGGCAACAGCTTACGGGTGGCGTGTACGGCGCCATAATCGGCGTCTCCGATGTGGAGCGTTCTATGGCCTTCTACCGCGAAGTGCTGGGTTATGATGAGTTGGTCTATGACCAGTCCGGTGATTTCCCGGAGCTGAAAGAGGTGCCGGGCGGAGACCTTCCGCTGCGCCGCGTACTGCTTCGCCACAGCGCAGAGCGGCAGGGCGCATTCGCAGACCTGTTCGGGCCCAGCGAGCTCGAGCTGGTGCAGCTACAGTCGCCTAACGGAAGAGAAGCCCGCAGCATATACGAAGGCAGGTACTGGGGCGACCTCGGTTTTATCCACCTTTGCTTCGACGTGCGCGGCATGGAACAGCTCAAGGAAAAATGCGCCAGTATCGGGCACCCTTTTACGGTAGACAGCGATGAAAGCTTCGATATGGGCGAGGCTGCCGGACGTTTTAGCTATATTGAGGACCCC
>CAJXXJ010000828.1 GCA_913062745.1 uncultured Phaeodactylibacter sp. | reverse complement strand
CGCTTTTGCAAAAAACTCTAATTAGGATATGGAGCCAGTTTTTCGGCAGCTTCTCCTTCCACCGGCATCAGACTCACGGCGGCACCGCCTCCGGCTGCCAGCTTTAGCTGCAGGGTGGTGCCGCTGTCTACCCGGTAATCTTCTATGGTTATGGCGGTGGGGTTATTGTCCCAGTGGGCAGCATCCGCATCGCGGTAGATACGGGCGTGGTAGGTTTGGCCTTCCGGCAAAAACCCGAGCGCTGCCTCCAGCTGCCGGGGATTTTCGTCTGTGATGCTGCCGAGGAACCAGTTGTCGCTGCCGCGCTCCTGCCGGGCAATCGTCACGTAGTCGCCCACTTCGCCGTTCAGGACTTTCGACTGCTCCCAGTCTACCGCTACATCTCGGATAAACTGAAAGGCGGGCTGGCCTTTGTAGTGCTCAATCAGGTCAGCGGCCATCTGCACCGGGCTGTAGATGACTACATACAGCGCCAGCTGCTGTGCCAGGGTAGTGTTGACCTGGCTCTCCTCTTTGTACGGCTGTAGTTTTATTTTGAAAATGCCGGGCGTAAAATCGATTGGCCCGGCCAGCATGCGGGTGAAGGCCACAGTAGGCAAATGCGAGGGCGGGTTGCCGCCTTCCACCGACCAGGCATTGAACTCCTGCCCACGCAGCCCTTCGCGGGAAACAGCGTTCGGGAAGGTACGCCGTATACCGGTTGCCTTGATGGGCTCGTGAGCGTTGACCGCTACCTGATGCTCGGCGGCTTTCTCCAGTACCTTACGGTAGTGGTTGACCATCCACTGCCCGTGGTGGTACTCGCCGGCCGGGATGATTTTGCCCACATAGCCGGTCTTCACAGCGTGGATGCCCAGGCGGTCCATCAGCCGGTAGGCCGTATCGAGCTGCGCCTCGTAGGTGCGGGGGGCAGCGCTCGTCTCGTGGTGCATGATGATTTCCACGCCTTTCTCTTTGGCGTAGCGCACCACTTCTTCCAGGTCGTAATCTTCGTACGGCGTGACGAAGTCAAATACGCCTTCCCGGTCTTCAAAGCCAATCCAGTGCTCCCATCCGGTATTCCAGCCTTCCACCAGTACGGCGCCGATGTTGTTGGCTGCCGCAAAATCGATGTAGCGCTTGGCGTTTTCGGTGGTAGCGCCGTGCTTGCCGCTTGCCATGTCCCAGCTTGACTTGCCGAGGTGCATTTCCCACCAGATGCCGACGTATTTGGTGGGTTTGAACCAGGATAGGTCCCCCAACTGATTCGGCTCATTGAGGTTAACGATCAGTTTGGAATCAATGAGCCCGGCAGCGTTTTCGCTGAACTGAATGGTGCGCCAGGGCGTGTGGAAAGGCAGCATCCGCTTCACTTTATAGCCCAGGCGGTCGGAGCCCACAAGGGTGCTGCTCAGCAACAGGCTGCTTGTGTCTACTCCGAGGGTCATGCCCGCATAATCGGTCAGGTCTGCTTCGTGAAAGCTTAAGTGCAGGCCGGAAGCTGTGCGCATCGTCACCGGGGTGTTGACGGCATTATTAGGGATGGTGGTCTGCGCCAGGTTGGGGTGGTCGCGCTTGCTGATGGCATCGATTTCCGAAACCCGGGTCTCATTGTAAAGGTGTTCGTAGATATCCCAGTCGCCGGGTATCCACCAGCTCTCGTGGTCGCCCGTCAGCTGAAATTGGGTCAGCTCTTCGGCTATGACAAATTCTGCAATACCTTCCTGCTCCGGAAATTCGTAGCGAAAGCCCAGCCCGTCATCGTACAGGCGGAAGACCATGCGGAAGCTGCGCTTCGGGTTTGGCGTCTCTTGCAGGGCTACGGCCAGCTCCCGGTAGTTGTTGGCTACGCTGCGCTGTTCGCCCCAAGGCATCTCCCAGGTGTCGGAGACGCTGCGCTCGTCTGAGGAGACGATCTCCAGGCCTTGCTGCAGCTTCGGCGCATCCTGCAGGTCCATGCCCAGGGTGGAGGTATCGATGAGGACTTCATCTTGGTAAATCAGCCGGTAGGCCGCACTGCCATTTGCGGTAAGCAAAAACTGCAATTCCGCCTGCCCGTCCGGTGAGGAGAGGCGCAGTGGTTCGTTGCTTGGTTCGTCAGCTGACTGGCAGCTGCTCAGGTAAAGTAGAGGTAACAATAGTAACAGAATGGTTTGTCTCATTGTGATTTCGTTTTGCAAATCCTAAGGTAGCGGATTTTGTACAAAACCAACCGGAGGGCAGCCGGGCCACACTACTAGACATTTTTCAGAAGGGATTGATTTTTT
>CAJXXJ010000827.1 GCA_913062745.1 uncultured Phaeodactylibacter sp. | reverse complement strand
ACTCGTAAGGGGTGGGGTCGTAGCTGGCTTGGATCAATTGATTGCCGGGCTCATTATCCACCGGAGCCGGGTCTTCCTGGCAAGCAGCAAAAAAGAGGGGCGCCAGCAGCGCGATCCAAAAAAAAGGGCGTAATTGCTTAGGCATAGCTTTCAAATCTTAGTCAGTTCTATAACAAAGTTAGGGCAGCGAAAGGTTGCAGCTGAATTTACTTTGGTCATTTGCTTATCAAAACGGGCTGCGGTGGGCCGGGTTTTGCGTAAAAGTGGTGTCCGTCAGCGTATGCAAGAAGGCGATCAGGGCAGTTTTATCCGTTTCCGACAAACCGAGCGGCCGGATTTTGGGGTCCACATTTGTGCCGGGGTGGCCGCCGCGGTTGTAGTGCTCAATGACTTCCTCAAGGGTAGCCATACTACCGTTGTGCATGTAGGGGGCGCTCAGTGCAACGTTGCGCAGGCTGGGCACCCGAAAACGGCCGTTCTCGTATTTGACGCCAGTCACGCCGCCCCGGCCCCGGTCCTTCATGGCCATCAGGTCGGCGCTGGGCTGACTCCCGTTGTTGATGTAAGTCTGGTCGGTAAACAGCGGAGGAGTGTGGCAGTGGCCGCATTCGCCATCCGGCAATTCAGCGGAGGCGTCGAAGAAGATATCCCGCCCGCGCTGCTCCAGTGCGGTAAATGCAGCTTCTCCGCGCACGACCCGGTCGTACTTGCTGTCGGCGCTGACCAGGGTGCGCTGAAACTGAGCCAGTGCCCGGGCGGCCAGCTGTTTGTTGATTTCGCTTGCTTTTCGGATACCGAATGCAGCCCGGAAGGCTTCCACATACGCTGTCTGTGCCCGCAGGCGCTGCAGTACGGTTGGCCAGTCGCTATCCATTTCGTGCGGGTTTTCGACCGGCTCCAGCGCCTGATGCTCGAGGGTGGGGGAGCGGCCATCCCAGAAGAGGCCTTCGTTGATCCAGGCCAGGTTAGCCAGAGAAGGGGCGTTGCGGAAACCAGCTTCTCCGCCTACGCCTGTAGCAATCGCTTTGCCATCGGTAAAGGCACGTTCCGGCAGGTGGCAGCTTGCGCAGGATATCGTGCTGTCGCGCGAAAGCAAGGGGTCATAGAACAGCCGCCTGCCCAGCGCTACGCCTTCCGCTGTGAGCGGGTTGGAAGTAGCGTCGGGCAGGCGGACGAAGTGTGCCGGCTGCGGCTGTGCATAGAGATCCGGCTCAGCATTTTGTTGCTGACACCCGAAGCTGCTCAGCGCTATGCTGAACAGGATGATATGTCCAAACAGCCGTTGAGCCATTTTAGCGTAAGCTTAGCGAAATGCCGCGCGGCAGGTTGTCACCCAGGAATACCGCTGCCGGAGATTCGGTGGAATGGGCCATGCGGAATTCCTCAAAGTTGATGAAATCACCGTCTGCTGTAGTCATACCGGCCTCGAGGTCCATATTGAGGACCAGCTCCATGCCCTCTGATTCCATATCGATGGGCGCGGTAACTTCTACCAGGGCGTAGTTGTTGTCTCCACCTACGTGGTAGGTAATCTTTTCATTCAGCTCACCATCCTTATCAATATCGGCATTGCCTTCGATTTTATAAAAGATGTAGCTGTCGGCATCTTCCCAGTAGTTTTGCGCCAGCGGGTGCGTCAGTTCGTAGTCAGGCGGCACAGTAGCATTGAGCTCCGGCGATACGCCCAGCCCGAATCGCAGCCCGGTGTAGTTGCGTGCCGGAATATCCTGGCTCAGCAACTCGAGGCCAAGCTCGGCTTCGGCAGTGGTGAAGACTTCACCAAAGTTAGCCAGCAGAATGTCGGCTACAGGCTGCTCCTTTTCGGTGCCGTTCTCGGTATAGACGAGCCGTACATCAGAAAGGTAAGTCTGAAACAACTGAAATTGCAACGGCTGCCCCTGATAGTCATAAATCTCCTCAAACATCACCAGCGGCTGCTGCCCGAAAGTAGCAGTCATCCGCAGGTCGAGTTTGGAGGTGGGAGTTTCGTCATCGTTACAGGCAGCAACAAGCAGTATAGCGGCCAGTGCGGAGAGTAGAAGAGTTCTTTTCATGATAAAAGCGTCATATTTCCCTTGATAACGCCGGAAAGCCAATTCGGGTTGTCTGTTTTAGTTGTCCAGAAGGTCTACAGCAATGACAGAGAACGCTTCTGCAGTATTACCGACAATTTGTTCAGCGAGCTCTTCGGCACTGTTTTGCTTGATGTTGATGCCCTCCAGCCACTTCCGGTAATCGACCTGTACGGTGATGCGGTAGTGG
>CAJXXJ010000826.1 GCA_913062745.1 uncultured Phaeodactylibacter sp. | reverse complement strand
GCCTCTACCGCCTTCAGGCTGCTGCCGCCGGTGCTGATCAGGTCTTCGATGACCAGTACTTTGCTGCCGGCTTTCAGCTCCCCTTCGATGAGGTTCTGCCGGCCGTGCGCTTTGGCTTTGGATCGGACATAGGCAAAAGGCAGGCCGAGGCGTTCTGCCAGCAGGGCACCGTGCGGGATGCCCGCCGTAGCTACTCCTGCCACCGCGTCAAAGGGCGCAAAGGCAGTGGAGGCTTTCGCAAACTGATCAATGAGAAAAGTCCGGACAGCCGGATGAGAAAGGGACAGCCGGTTGTCGCAGTAAATGGGCGATTTCATGCCGCTGGCCCAGGTGAAGGGCTTTTGCGGGCTCAGTTTTATTGCATTTATTTGCAGTAAGCGACGGGCTACCTCAGCTGCGGTGCTCATAATTTCAGTTTTAAATAATTGGCGCAAATGTACAAAATATACATCAATGGCCGGCCTCTTGTGTTCAGCACTATCCCGGAGGGCGGTTTTGAGCCTTCCGGCGAAATGGAAAACCTTACCACTATCTACACCGGCAGCCCGAAAAGCTTGCTCAGCTACGTGGACATGCTGGAGAAAAACCCGCGCTTTGGGCAGGTGACGCTCTACTCGCCCAATGTGGAGCGGCTGTTTTCGGACTTCAAAACGCAATTTACGGTACTGGAAGCCGCCGGAGGCCTGGTCTTTAACGATCAGCAGGAAGCGCTGTTCATCTACCGCCGGGGCAGCTGGGATTTGCCGAAAGGCAAAATAGACCCGGGAGAAAGCCCGCAGGAGGCTGCGGTACGGGAAGTGCAGGAAGAAACCGGCTTGCAGAACGTAGAGCTGGGCGATTTCCTGCAAATGACTTACCATACCTACCGCGATAAAAAGCATGGACGGGTCTTCAAGCCTACGTACTGGTACCGTATGAAGACTTCGCAGCAGGAGCTCGTGCCGCAGGCAGAGGAGGACATCGAGGAGGCCCGCTGGATGAATATTGCGGATTTCCTGGCTGGGGATTATGAGGTGTATGGGAATATTCGGCTGGTGTTGGAGGGGAGTTTGGGGGTGTAGGGGTTGAGAAGTTGAGGAGTTTAGAGTTTAGGGGGTGAGAAGTTTATGAGTTTATAAGTTGAGGAGTTTAGGAGTTTAGGGTTGAGAGTTTAGGGGTTAGGAGTTTAGAGTTTAGGGGTTGGAGGGGGGATGGCGATTAGGGAGAAGTGGACCACAACTATGAACCAGAAATTTTGAATAGCCCCGTCTTCACAAACTGATGGGTCTTCTTCTTATCAAAGATAGTTTCCACCGGGATTTCCAGCCCCTTTAGTACGAAGCTCTTTAACAGGCCGGTTGCGGACTTATGGACCAGGTCATAGTTCCCCTTTTTTAGGTGATACTGCTCCAGCGTTTCCTTTCGGGGGTCAATGATCCAGTATTCCTCCACCTGATGCTTGCCATAGTCTTCAAACTTAATCCCTCTGTCTCGTTTCTCTGTGCCTTTGGACAGCACCTCCACTACTAAATCAGGCTCTGGAAAGAATTGCTGTCCTTTTTTGAAGCCTTTTGCTTTTTCCTTTCGGAAAAAGCAGAGGTCCGGCTCATAATCATTACGCGTGAGCTGAATCAGTATTTTTTCGATGCCAACAAACCCGAGATCGTGCTCCACTACATAAGTATCAATGATCTTGTACAGATTGCCGCTGACCTCATTATGCTCCTTTTTAACCGGTGAATGCACAATCACTTCCCCATTGATAAACTCCGACTTCTCCATTTCTGAGACGTGCTCATAGAAATGAAGCCGCCTCTTCTGCTCCTCCGCCAAAGCAGATCGCAGTTGATCCAAAAGCACAGGGGCTTCCGGCAATTCAAGGATTTTATCCACCAGACTGTGATCGGTTCGTATCATCATGGCATTGCTTTGTAGTCGGGCAGCCCGAAATTTGTGAATTCAGCAACCAACGATGAATGTCGGGCTTACCATCCAGACCTTTAGCGTCTGGAACCTGAGACCCCAACGCTGCCGGTCTGGGCCTATGGGCTTGCCAGCCAAAAAATAGCGGCTGCATGACTTTCACAAATTTCAAGTTGTCAGACTATAGCTTAAAAATACGGTTTTTTTAGGAATTCGGGAAATCAGTTCATCCAGAGCAGCCTGCGCCCTGATGGGCAATTGGGCTCAGATACTATCATCCGATACTTTGGCAGCACCACTTGCATACAAAAAATCGCCAACAGTAAATTCATTAGATACTCCGCAGTCAATTGGGTTAAA
>CAJXXJ010000825.1 GCA_913062745.1 uncultured Phaeodactylibacter sp. | reverse complement strand
CCTGGGCGAATACGAATACGTCATTCCACAGCCTGGCTTCGAGGTGGCTTTCCAGTTTTGGCAGGTAGAAATAGGGGCCGGAGCCCTTTGTCAGGAGCGCTTTGGCGTTGTGGAAGAAGTACAGGCCAAAGTCAACGAGGCTGCCGCTCATCGGCTGTTCGCCGGAGGTAAGGTGTTTTTCTTCGAGGTGCCAGCCGCGGGGGCGTACGAGGAGGACAGCGGTTTGCTCGTTGAGTTGGTACTTTTTGCCGCGCTTTTGGTCCTCGAAGTCTATTTCCCGGCGGATGGCATCGCGCAGGTTGATCTGCCCGCCGATGTTATTGTCCCAGTTGGGGCTGTTGCTGTCTTCAAAGTCTGCCATAAAGCACTTAGCGCCGGAGTTGAGGGCATTGATGACCATTTTCCGGTCTACGGGCCCGGTGATTTCCACACGGCGGTCGAGCAGGTCGGGCGGCAGGGGGGCTACCTTCCAGTCGCTTTCGCGAATATGCTTCGTTTCCGGCAGGAAATCAGGGAGCTGCCCGCCGTCGATGGCCTGCTGCCGTTCCTCGCGCAGTTGCAGCAGCTGTAAGCGGCGCTCATTGAACTGTTCGTGCAGGGCGAGGAGGAAGCGCTGTGCTTCCAGGCTTAAGATTTCAGCATAAGCCGGCTCGTAGTGTCCTTTTATTTGGAGCCCGGCTATGGTGTCGTAGTGGGTGGCGGTAGTTGTTTGCATATGGAGATTAGTCTTTAATTTTCCGCAATATGCAGATTATCCATTAAAAGCGGAAATTCCGCTAAAAGAAATTTTTGGATTTTTTGTTTACTTTGCGAAGCCTTAACATTTAACCTAGCCAACCACATGGTAGACCAGCAATCGATCATCAAGATGATTTTTGGCTTCAAGGCCAAATATTTGCGGCAGCAGCACGGCTTGTCGCTGGAGGAGCTGGCGGAGCGTGCCGGCTTGTCGAAGTCTTATTTGCACGAAATAGAAAAGGGCAAGAAATACCCGAAGGTGAACCGCATCCACGCGCTGGCGGAGGCTCTGGGAGTGGAGTACGATTTTATGGTCTCCACCCGGGCGTCCAAAAAGCTGCAGCCGATTGTGGACTTACTGAGCTCCGATTTTGTGAAGGAGTTTCCGCTGGAGCTGTTTGGTATCAGCCCGGAGAAGCTGTTTGAGCTGTTTTCGAATACGCCGGACAAGGTGAATGCCTTTATCAGTACGATCTTCAAGATCACGCGCAACTATCAGATGGAGCGGGAGCACCTTTACCTGGCGGCGCTGCGCTCTTATCAGGATATGTACGACAATTACTTCCCGGAGCTGGAGGGTGCGGTGCGTGCTTTCCGGCTGGAGAATGAGCTGCCGGCCGGGATGCCGGTGGCTACTGAGGTGCTGGAGCGGCTGCTGGAGGAGCGCTACGGGGTGCGGGTGGATCGCGAACGGATGGCGGAAATGGAGCCACTGCGTCAGCAGCGTTCATACTATAAGGTGTCTAACCGTACGTTCTACCTGAACAAGGGGCTGAGCAGCGCACAGCTTAACTTTTTGCTGGGCCGGTAGCTGGCGTTTCAGTATTTGGAGCTGAAAGAGCGGCCGTACTTTACCCGCATCGTGGAGGTGGATTCCTTCGACCGCCTGCTGAATAATTTCAAGGCTTCTTACTTCGCTTCGGCTTTGCTGATGGACGAGCAAACGCTGGTAGAGGATTTACGGGCTTTTGCCGGCCAGCCAGACTGGTCGCCGGAGCGGCTGGCAGGGTTGCTGGTCCGGTACGGCGTAACGCCGGAAATGCTGCTGCAGCGCTGGACGAACCTGTTGCCGCAGCACTTTGGAATTAAAGACCTGTTTTTCATCCGCCTGGCGGGCTCCCGGGATTTGGAGCACTTCCGGATGACGAAGGAGCTGCACCTGTCGCAGATGCACAACCCTTATGCCAATGAGCTGGACGAGCACTACTGCCGCCGCTGGGTGTCGGTGAACCTGATTAAGAAACAGAAAGCAGCGGCGCTGGAAGACAGCGGCCCGCTGGTAGACGCACAGATATCAGAGTATTGGCAGACGCCCAACCGCTACCTGTGCCTGTCGGTGGCGACGCCTGACTTTCACGACCCGGAGCGGGGGATTAGCGTTACGATCGGCTTGCTGATTAATGAGCAGTTGCGTCAGCACTTCCGCTTTATCGACAGCCCGGGCCTGGCATCACGCGAGGTGCATACGACTTGTGAGCGTTGCGGGATTGCGCAGTGCGAGGCGCGGGCGGTAGCCCCGGCGGTGCTGG
>CAJXXJ010000824.1 GCA_913062745.1 uncultured Phaeodactylibacter sp. | reverse complement strand
AGCCAGGGCACCAGCGACATATTTTCCACCGGGTCCCAGGCCCAGTAGCCGCCGAAGCTCAGCGCCTCGTAAGCCCATGCACCGCCCATCAGGATACCAGTACCGAGAATAGCCCCGCTAAAGAGGCTCCAGCGCAGGGCCGGCTTCAGCCAGCTTTTATGCTCTTTGGTCCACAAGGCCGCAATAGCGTACGCAAAAGGTATGGTAGTAGATGCAAAGCCCAGGAACAGCGTAGGCGGGTGGATAGTCATCCAGTAATTCTGCAGCAGCGGGTTCAGGCCCGTGCCACTGATTTGGCTCACATAGTCGGCACTTGCAAAGATAGGCGCGTCTACCATGTCGCGCAGCAGCATCATCGGGTTGCTGCCGAAGCGGGTAGGCTCATCGCCGAAACCAACGTAAACGCCCAGTATCATGGAGCCCAGGAATACCTGCACCAGGGAAAGTACCGAAAGGGTAGGGGCTTCCCATTTTTTGGCAGTAGCCATCAGCACCATGCCCAGTATGACGTGCCAGAACATCCACAGCAGAAAGCTGCCTTCCTGGCCTTCCCAAAAGGCAGAAAAGATGTACTTCATGGGCAAATCCTCGGAAACGTGCGCCTGTACATACTGGTATTCGTAGTACTGATTGATCATCACGTAAAAGAGGGTGCCGATGATGGCGAATACAGAAACGCTGTGCAGCAAAAAGGAAAAACGGCCGATGCGGAGCCAGTTGTTGGCTTCAGCAGCGTGCTGACGGCGTTGAGTTGCGAAAAAGTACGCTACAGTGGAAAGCAGCCCCATGGCAAAGATGAGCATGATTGCTGCCTGCCCGATGTAGCCGGGGATCAGATGTTCCCCTACGTATTGGATATCCTGCATGGACTATTGAGTCAGTTTTGGTTTGTCAGCGAAATTTAAGATTTGCTGGCTTCGCTTTTGATATAGACTTCTTCGTCTTTGTACTTGGACGGGCACTTCATCAGCATGTCGGTAGCGACAAATTCATCGCCCTTCATGCTGCCGGTCAGTACGATTTGCTCGGAGAGCTCAAAATCCTGTGGCTTCTCAGACAGGAGGACTACTTTGCGCTCTTCGCCTTCGGCATCCCGGATAAAGAAGCTGAAGTAGTTAGGGTCCTCTTCCGGATTGTAGTACATCTCCTTGTCCTTGGCCAGTTGCCCGGTGATTTTTACGCGCTCCCCGCTGTTTTGCGCATCGGCAAAGGTGGCGTAGGTGCTCATGTCATCGGCGGCGCTCGTCAGCATCCCAATGGCTACGGCGACCATAACGATTGCGACGATATATAATTTTTTCATAATCCTTTTGTTTGTCTGTAAGCTCCCAAAAGCTTTATGTTTAAATACAAAATTACATTTTGTTTGTTCCCTGCGCAGCATCGCTTAGCGTCATAAAGCTGTCAATTCGGCAGCTGGCTTTTGCACGGGTTTCTGACGGGCAAATATAGCAAAGGGCAGAGGGTGTTGGGGTGATTTTTATCAGGGATTTGTATTGAACAATTAAGCGCCAGAGCTTGCTTTTGCGAATATACAAAAGCGGATGTTTTCATATCCCGGCGCAATGCCTATCTTTGGTCATCCATAATGCCCCTTTCCATGAACGACCGCATCATCGTCCAACTTCGTAACCTGAACGTCGAACAGCGCGACCACCGCGTACTCGAAGAAATCAGCCTGAATATCACCAAAGGGGAATTCGTGTACCTCATCGGGCGGACGGGCAGCGGCAAGTCCAGCCTGCTCAAAACGCTCTACGGCGCACTCCCTCCCGGCACCGGCAAAGCAGAGGTAGCCGGCTTTCAGCTCGCTGAGCTCAACCGCAAGAGTATCCCCCTGCTGCGCCGTAAGCTGGGCATTGTTTTTCAGGACTTCAACCTGCTGAGCGACCGTAGCGTGGAGGACAACCTCCGCTTCGTGCTCGAAGCAACCAACTGGAAAGACGAGCAGAAGATACGGGCCCGCATGAAGGAGACCCTCGCACAGGTAGGGCTTGAGGGCAAGGAGCGCAAAATGCCGCATCAGCTCTCCGGCGGCGAGCAGCAGCGCGTAGTGATCGCCCGGGCCCTGCTTAACCGGCCGGCACTGCTCATTGCCGACGAGCCCACGGGCAACCTCGATCCGGAAACCTCCGATGACATTCTCTTATTACTGCGCCGCCTGTCGCAGGAGCACGATACCGCCGTGCTGTTTGCCACTCACGATTACCGCATACTCGAAAGCTTTCCCGCCCGCATCCTGCGCTGCATCAACGGGCGCGTACTCG
>CAJXXJ010000823.1 GCA_913062745.1 uncultured Phaeodactylibacter sp. | reverse complement strand
GGGTAGATGAGCCCCAGCTCCATAAACAGCTGGCAACCGTTGCAGATACCCACCGACAGCACATCCTCGCGGGCAAAGAACTGCTCCAGTGCCCGCCGGGCATTATCGTTGTACCGGAAACTGCCCGCCCAGCCCTTGGCGGAGCCTAATACATCCGAATTGGAGAAACCGCCCACGGCACCGAGGAATTGGATGTCCTCCAGCGTCTCCTTGCCGCTCATCAGGTCGGTCATGTGCACATCCCGCACCTCGAATCCGGCCAGGTACAGTGCATGCGCCAGCTCACGCTCGGAGTTACTGCCTTTTTCGCGCAAAATGGCGGCTTTGGGCCTGGGGGCATCCGGCTGCAGGGCCGGCAGCTTACCGCTGAAGTGGCCCGGGAAGTTGTAGCGCAGCGGCTGCTTTTTATAATTGGCATAACGCGCATCAGCCAGGCCATTGGCAGTCTGCTTTTGGTCGAGCAACCAAGATGTTTCGTACCAGGCATCCCGTAATTTGGGGATGTCAAATGCATGCTGCTCGTCTCCGTTTTTGATGCGCAGCTGCTCGCCGGAGGTGACGGTGCCGATTCTGTGGCAGGGGAGGGGGAAGCGGTTCAGCGCTTCCGCACTCGCCTCGTCTTTCAGCTGCAGCACGAGGCCGGCGTTTTCGGCAAACAGTATCTTCACGCTATCCGGCTCTTCCAGTGCGCTCAGGTCCAGCTCGGCAGACAGGCCGTTATCGGCAAAGCACATCTCCAGCAGGGTAGTGATCAGGCCGCCGGAGGCTATATCGTGCCCGGCCACTACAGCTCCTTTCTTAATCAAGGCCTGCAGGGCATCGAAGGCCTCTGCCAGCTTACGGGCATCTTTGATGTCAGGACCCTGTGCGCCAATTTTGTTACGAACCTGTGCGAAAGAACTGCCGCCCAGATGGAAATCGTCCTGTGAGAGGTTGAGGTAGTAGACCGGGCCGCCTTCCTTTTGGAAAACGGGCTCCACAACCTGCCGGATGTCTGAGCATACGCCTGTAGCGGAAATGATGACCGTGCCGGGTGCCAGCACGTCGCCATCCGCATACTTTTGCTTCATGGAAAGGGAGTCCTTACCGGTAGGTACGTTGATACCAAGCTCAATGCAGAAGTCGGAAACGGCTTTGACGGCCTCGTACAAGCGGGCGTCTTCCCCTTCGTTGCGGCAGGGCCACATCCAGTTGGCGGAAAGGGAGACAGATTTTAACCCTTCTTCCAGCGGTGCCCAGACGATATTGGTCAGGGCTTCCGCGATGGCGTTTCTGGAGCCGGCTTTGGCATCGATCAGTGCGCTCACCGGCGCGTGCCCGATGGAAGTGGCTACTCCGTGCTGCCCGTCGTAGCCCAGCGCCATCACGCCGCAGTTGTTTAGCGGCAGTTGCAGCGGGCCGGCGCACTGCTGTTTGGCCACCAGGCCGCTCACGCAGCGGTCCACCTTATTGGTGAGCCAGTCCTTGCAGGCCACCGCTTCCAGTCGCAGTACCTGCTCCAGGTATTCCTGCAGTTGAGCCGGGTGGTAGTCAACCGCTTCGTAGCGCCGGTCCACCGTCCGGTCTTCCATGATAGTCTTGGGCGAACTGCCGAACAAGTCGGCCAGGCCGAGGTCCAGCGGGGTTTCCCCCTTCGCGTTGGAGACGGCGGTAAAACGCATGTCGCCGGTCACTTCGCCGACCACGTACATGGGTGCGCGCTCGCGCTCGGCAATTTTTTGCAAAAGCGGAATATCCTCAGCGGCCACGATCAGGCCCATGCGCTCCTGCGATTCGTTGCCGAGTATTTCTTTGGCAGAAAGGGTAGGGTCGCCGATGGGCAGGGCATCGAGGTCAATGCGGCCGCCGGTCTCTTCTACCAGTTCGGAAAAGCAGTTGAGGTGGCCGCCGGCCCCGTGGTCGTGGATGGCAACGATGGGGTTTTGAGCGCTCTCCACCAGATTGCGGATGGTATTGGCGACGCGCTTCTGCATTTCCGGGTTGGAGCGCTGTACGGCATTCAGGGTGATGCCGGTGTCAAACGCACCCGTATCTGCTGAGGAGACGGCAGCGCCGCCCATTCCAATGCGGTAGTTGTCGCCGCCCAGCAGCACAATTTTGTTGCCCTTTTGGGGCGTCTGCTTCAGCGCCTGATCGCTAATGCCAGACCCAACGCCGCCGGCAAGCATAATGACTTTGTCGAAGCCCAGCTGACGGGCGTGCTCGGCGTGTTCGAAGGTCAGCAAAGAGCCGGCAATCAGCGGCTGGCCAAATTTATTGCCAAAATCG
>CAJXXJ010000822.1 GCA_913062745.1 uncultured Phaeodactylibacter sp. | reverse complement strand
AGTTCTTTGAGAATTGCCGGGCGCGCGGCCATTCTGAAGCGCTGGCCAAAGAAATCTGGCGGCAGGTGGAGAGCTTCTCCGGCTATTCCTTTTGCAAGGCCCACTCCGCCAGTTTTGCAGTGGAGAGCTTTCAGAGCCTTTACCTGAAGGCCTACTTCCCGCTGGAGTTCATCGTAGCTGTTATCAACAACTTCGGCGGTTTCTACCAGTCGGAATACTACTTCCACGAAGCGCGGCGCTGCGGCGGGCGGGTGCATGCCCCCTGTGTCAACCACAGCAATTACCTGACTACGCTGCAGGGGGAGGACGTCTACATCGGCTTCGTGCACCTGCATCAGATGGAGCAGCAGCTGGCGCACCGCATTGTGCATCAGCGGGCCTGCGGCGGCCCTTTCCGCAGCCTGTCGGATTTTCTGCAGCGCGTGGATATTGGCAAAGAGCAGGCCGACCTGCTCATCCGCATCGGTGCGTTCCGCTTTACCGGGCAGAGCAAGCAGGAGCTGCTGTGGGAGCGGGTAGCCCTGCTGCAGCCGCCCGGGCGCGGCCATCAGTCAGCGAGTCTGTTTCCGGAGGAGGACGAGCGTGTGGAGGAGACCGCCCGGCGCTTCCTGTCCTCCGGAGCCGCTGAGCTGCCCGAGCAGCCCCTGTCGGATGCCATGGACGAGATGGAGCTGCTGGGCTTCCCGCTTTGCTCCCCCTTTGAGCTGATCGATAAGCAGCATATGGCAGATTGCCTCACGCAGTCCGCCCGCATCGGGGAGCTGTCCGGGCGCGTCATCCGCCTGCTGGGCTACTACGTCTGCAAGAAGGACGTGCGCGCTTCCAATGGCAAGCTGATGGCCTTCGGTTGCTGGATCGGGCAGGACGGCCACTTTTTTGATACCGTGCATTTTCCCCGTACGCTACAGCACTTCCCCTTTCGGGGAAAAGGCATCTACAAGATCGAGGGGCAGGTAGTGACGGAGTTCGGTTTTCCGAGCCTGGAGGTGGTGCGCATGGAGCGGGTGGAGTACCGGGCGCTGGGGGAGTACGGATAAAACGCCCGGATTTCATTATATTGCTAGTCCCGAGGATAACGCCAACAGGGAAGCTGTAAAAGAGCCTGGTATAGATTAATGTGAAACATTACCATAAACCCATATCAGTTATGAAAGGCTTACTCACCGTTTTGCTTGTACTCATGATGTCAGGGCTCCCCGCCAAACCCACCGCGCCCCCCACCGTTCAGCTGGCTTTGCTCATCGACCTGAGCGGCAGCATGGACGGCTTGCTGACACAGGCGCAGACGCAGCTCTGGCAGCTGCTGAATTACACCCACCGCTTTCAGTATGCAGGGCAGCCGCCGCAGGTGGAAGTAGCCGTGCTGACTTACGGTAACGAAAGCGGCGCTGACAACGGCCATATTGAGCTGATCTCCGACTTTACCCGGGATATTGACGCCGTGGCAGACCGGCTGTTTGTATTGCAGGCCATAGGGAGTGTGGAGTACTGTGGCCTGGCGCTGCAGCGGGCGCTCGACAGCCTGTCGTGGCGGAAAGAGGCCCGTTTTCGCGGGCTCTTCATCGTGGGCAATGAGGGGTTTGATCAGGGGCCGGTAGACTTCAGGCAATCCTGCCGGCAGGCGGATAGCCTGGGCATTATCGTGAATACGATCTACTGCGGTGCTCATGACCGCGGCATAGGAGAAGGCTGGTCGGCCGGGGCGAGCGCAGGCGGCGGGCGCTACACTCACATGGAGCAGGACATTGACCTGGACCGGCTGCGCACGCCCTACGATCAGAAGCTGGTGGAGCTGTACCTGAAATACATGGACTCCGACCTTTCCGGGCCAACCCTGCAGCCCAATCCATACTATTACCTTCCGGACGGGAAAATATCTCCGGCTTTCCGCGACCGCATCATCTACAAATTCCGGTATGATCCGCCCCCGCCGGCTCTGATGGATACGATCGACCTTCAGCACTGGCAGCCGGACAGCCTCAGCCGGAGGCAACTGCCGCCGCATCTGCAGAAACTGGAAGAAGGGCCGCTGCGCTGGGAGCTGCTCAAGCGGTCGCAGGAGCGGGACCTTACCCGGCGTACGCTGCAGCATTACATCCGGCAGGCGGAGGAATACCTGGAGACTGTCCTGCAACCGGAGGAATTGGAGCAGACGCTGAGCCTGGCGATTCAGGGGATTATGCGGGAGCAACTGCTGGCGGCCGGCTTTTCACGCTGAGCAGAAGGGGGCTTCCCGGGGCGTTTGCGTGAGCGATGCGGAGGGGCAGGCGGAGCCTG
>CAJXXJ010000821.1 GCA_913062745.1 uncultured Phaeodactylibacter sp. | reverse complement strand
GAAGGTGTACGCTAAATCCAGCTCGAAAAGCACGCCCTGGTCTTCATCCGTCAGGGGGCTCGCATTGCGCAGCGACTGCACGTATCCTCCGTGCAGGCTGGCGCTGAAGTGGCGGGTGAAACTGCTAAACTTCCGGTCTAGCACTGGCTCTTGCTGGTCGATTACAAATATTTGAATGTCTGGGTTGCCCGAAGGAGCCGGGAAAGTAGCAGTGTAAGTCCCATCCAGTTCATCTTCCAGCAGCACTGCCTCGCCACCCACCACAGCGCGGATATGGTGGGCCTTGCCAGGGCCGAGCTTTTTGTCAAATTGATTGACGGGCGTAAACGAAATGCGGTACATCCCGCCACCTTCCATACCAGGGCCTAGCTGCTCAACAGCTAAGTCCAGGTCGATTGCCTCTGGCTTGGCAAAGTCGAGGTGTATCCATCGCATTTCCAGCCCTTCGTAGCCTCCAAGGCCCGGTGCCTTGCCTTTGAAACGGACCAGCGCCCGGTAGGTACCGGAAACTTCATTGCCTTCGAAGGTCCCACGGTACTGACCGTTGCCGATATGCTCAAGCGTTAACGGCTCAGGCACCCCCTCTAGTTGGTCTAGGATATTGGGGTCTTCCAGCAAGCCCTGCACTTTTGCCCAGCCGGTAAGCGCACTTTGCGATAGGCCGGGCACAGCGGTGTTTTCCATCAGCTGGGGGGTGCCCGGAAAATCGGTGCGGGCCAGGAGGTCTCCAAGGTCTTCGCCGGGCCGCAGCAGGATAGCGCTCACTTCTGAATCCTCCACGCCCACTCCCAGGCTCTCCACCTGTGCAGTCAGCGTAATGTCATCGCCAGTGTAAAGGCTGCCTTCGTTTTCCACCCTCAGGTTGGTTCTCAAAAAGCGGCCGTCTACCATAGACATAATGCTGTAGGCTGCTTTAGGAGTGCCCGCGAAGCGTACCTCCCATTCTCCGCCTCCATCCATTAGGGTACCGTCTTCGGCCTCTAGGGGCAAGTCGACAAAATACCGGACGTTTGAACCGTAAAAGATGGGCTCGACATCGATTAGCGTACCGTCTTTTAAAAGTTGAATATCATCTCCAATTACAGCGTTCGGAGACTGCAAGCTAATCTGTACGCTAAAGTCGCCCACCAGGCTGTCTACCTGGAACCGTTCCGTAACCACATTATCCAGTCCGCTGAGCTCCCCGTAGCGGTAGTCGAGCATGCGCGGAGAGCAGTCTCTGAAGGCGGTTGGGATAGTCCAGGCGAACAATTCTTCAACTTCGTCCGCATTGTAGACGAAAGCATACCCTCCATCCGGATTTGCAATATGTTCCATTAGTGTTTCATCAGCTCCGCTTACTCCAATTGTAAAGATGGGGGTGCTGCCAGGATCAGTTACGCTGCCGGAGCAAACTCGGCTTCCATCCGGTTCACGGGAGGTATTGCAGATTTCCCGTCTGGTATCATCGGCCAGAAAGTAAGGGTCAACGTTTTGTTGGCCATCGCTAAAGAGGATCACTAAATGGCGGGTATCCGCAGGCGTGCCTGTCGCATCCGCGAGAGCACCATTCACGCCGGCACCCAGCGGTGTGCTACCAGAGGGAGAGAATGCGCCAAAAATCTCGCTCTGCATGTCTGCTTCGTCGTCCCAAGTAATGTTGTCGAATGAATCATCAAATTGTTCTGCTTCCCCACTTCCCCGAAAAAAGCCAACCCGCAGCCGGTCCGTATCATTCAGTCGGTCGTTCAGGGAAGGCAAGAAAGTCATGACCGCATCTTGCAATTCTGCCCAGCGGGTGCTGCCGGTACTGGTGCTACGGCCCATACTGCCCGAGGCATCGAGGACGAGGAAGACTTCGGTGTTGTCCGGGCAGGAAGCTGGAATTTCGTTCAACGCGGGAAGGAAGTAAGTTTTGGTCAATGATTGAGTAGTTCCGTCTTCGGACCATTCTGCTGTTATATCTATCCTGTAAAGGTTAGGCCCTGCGTCCCTATTCACCAAGCCCGTCACGGCTCCGTTGTCTTCAAAGCTTAACCCTGTATCAGTGTACGGTAAACTGCCGGCGACCGTATTAACAGTGAATTCAGCATCCCCAACGATGACATTTGTTGCATCCAAAAGGGCGAAATTGAAATCAGGGTAGGAATTGTCATTTATGGCATCTGGCATGATAGGGTGGCGAGGCAGAATTTCCTGAGCACATAAAGCCGTACTCATTAGGAGTTTAACGATAAGTATACCAGATAACAGGGGGTAGCATTGCTGAACTAAAGGGTACATGGTGTTCGTTTTTTT
>CAJXXJ010000820.1 GCA_913062745.1 uncultured Phaeodactylibacter sp. | reverse complement strand
TACGTCCTGATGCCCGAAAAAATCTCGATGATTGAAAACGAATGGGACGTTATCGGCGACTACCGCTGGGTCAACGATTGGTTATACACTTCCTATCTTAAAGTGGAAGACGGTCAGGTTGAAGGGTTCATTCTGGGGCTGAGCAACGCGCCGGACGGCAAAAACATCCTTACAACCACTTACGCTCACTTTCGGGAAGAACTGGTTAACGCTGGCCACTGTGCCAACATCATTGCCTCCACTGATGAAGCCACCGCTGCAGCGGAAATCAAAATACTCAACCCCTTTTCCGACTACCTGGAAGTGCAGTTGCCGGAAGGCATGAGCTGCAGCTACCTACGCCTGTACTCCCTGCAGGGGCAATTGCTGCGCGAAGAGCGTTGGCCCGAGGGCCGTCAGTTTTTTTCCCGGCAATTACCTGCCTCTGATCTGCCGGGCGGCGTATATTTGCTGGAAGTGGGTTACGGAGCTGCTCAAAGGGCCGTACAGAAAGTCGTGAAGGTGGACTAGAGCCCCTTTTCGGTACAGGGTGAGCTTACGTTTTGATTAGACTTAATGCGTCGGGTCAGTGTAGTGGGAAGGAAAGAGCCATTTTAACCCTGCAATGATCCCCGACGCATCAAGTCTACTGTTCAGAACTTTATGAAGTCCTCCGTTTCAAGCTCTATGATTTCGCCGTATGGTTTTAGCTGGTCCATATCTATCCGCTTTTTGTCGCCGTAGATGGTGATCACGTAGGGTTTGCCTTGTATATTCTTTTGGTAGAAAGCCTCGATATCTTCCATTTCCAACTCAGCATACACCTCATAGGCCTGCTGGTTAGGGTCCGTTGTGAATCCGCCCAGCTTGTAGTCGAATACCTTGAAGGGCACTTCCCGAAAGTCCGGGAAATTGGTTACCACCTTCATCTGCAACGAACGCCGCAGCGCTTCCATCCGGTCCGGTTTGGAAGGCATGTTTTTCAAAAGGTCTACCATGACGGGAATAGCATCGTTGGTTTTATCTCCCTGGCAACCGATATAAGCGATCAACTTGCCTTCGCCTGCGGGCAATACAGCACGGTTGTACCTGGCTCCGGTAGCATAAGCCAGCGAGCGGTATTCTCTGATTTCCTGCGTCACCAAGCCAGAGAATCCATCTGCAAAATACCCATTGAACCCTTGCATGTACGGGAACTGATCCGGTGTAAAAGGCCCACCGGGTACATGGAAATAGACTTGGCTCTGTATCGCCTTCTTCTGGTGGACGAAGAAGATGGTGTTTTGGGGATACGCCTGACTGGCCGGTTCCTTGTAGGGCTGCTTATTTTCCTTTTGGGTAAATGCCAGATTGGAAGTTAGGACCTGTTTAATTTCCTCCAACGGCTTATTGCCGGAGTAAAATATATCTGCACTGTAGCCCTGGGTAGCCTCCACAAACTTGCTGACGAGCTGTTTGGCATCAATGGATTTAAGCTCTTTTTCACTTCTCCGGCTCAAATAATAAGATGCATCAGCGTATACTGCATAATCATACAAAGCTCGCCCCATCGTGCTTGGGTCTTCCTTTTCCAGCTTTCGGTCAGCAATTGCTCTGTTTAGGTAAATCTTCCTGGTATTTTCATCCACCTTAGGTGTAGTCAGTATGCTGGATAGCAGTGCTACGCTCTCCTGAAAACTATCCTCTTTTCCGGAAAGCTGAATCTGAAGGTAGTTCTGAGAGGATTGGAACTCATAATCGACCCCCAGTGCGGCAAAGCCTGCTTTCAATTGAACCAGGGTCTTATCACCAGCCCCCACTATATTCATTAAGCCAGCCCCATCTATATAATCCGGATCATGAAGCCGGCCTGTGTGATAGCGGATGGTCATTTCAAAAATGTCATTAATCGGATTTTTGGCGTAGTGGATGGTATTGCCTCCTTTAAAAGACAGTCGCCGCACATCCTTCTCAAAGTCGAGGAAGCGGGGCTTAAACGGCAAGGGCTCTACCTGCTGATACTGTTTGTAGAAACCCGATTCCTGATTTTGCTCCGCCACCACAGCCTGGAAGCTGGGCTTGTCGAGTTTCACTTTTTTCGGGAAGCCCGTACGCGAAATCATTTTCATCCGGTCTTCGCCGAAATACTTTTTGGCCACCCTCATGATGTCTTCCCTGGTAATGGCCTCTATCTCTGCCGGATAGGCAAGCTGCTGCTCCCAGCTTTTGCCCTGGTTGAAGGCTCTTCCTATCATGATACCCCGGGAAGTGACATCTTCAATTGATGAATTGAACTCCTTGCTCAGGTCATTTTTCGCCGAG
>CAJXXJ010000819.1 GCA_913062745.1 uncultured Phaeodactylibacter sp. | reverse complement strand
TCATGTCGTACAACCCAAGCTCGTTTGGGTTGCGGCTTCCGACCGGGTGGGTGCGGGCCTCAGCATTTTCTTCAAACCAGGCTACCGCGTGCAGCCAGTCACTGCCGGCATACTTGTAGCCCAGCGCTTTTTGCCCGCCGCGGGCAGCGTATTCCCACTCTGCCTCGGTAGGCAAGCGATAACTCATGCCCGTCTTTTCGTTGAGCCTGGAAAGAAACACCTGCGTGTCTTCCCAGCTGACCCCTTCCACGGGGCACTTCGCGCAGTCGCTGAACAAGCTCGGGTTATAGCCCATAATGCTTGCCCATTGTTCCTGTGTAACTTCATACTTGCTGATGAAGAAGCTGTTCACTTTGACCGTGTGCACCGGCCGCTCGTCGTAAGCGCCCTCGTTACTGCCCATGCTGAAGGTATCGCCTTTTACATAAACCATATCGAGCTCGAAAGCCAATCCGGATTCGTAAGTAGCGTTGCTGTAAGCATTGATCGGCTGCGGGCTGTCTTCAGGCCGGCTTTCTACCTGTGCGTGTAATTTCGAATCATGAAAAATCAATAGCAGCACCAGCGCTGCCAGCGTGTTGAGAATCTTGTCCATAAGTAGAGGCAACTATTTTAGGGATTATGAAATCACGCGCATATTTGCCAATGTTGCATAGGTGCCTATTGCTTGGGTGCTTTCAAACGGATATCCGGGGAAGGTAGAAGTGTCTAAAAAGGGGGGAAACAGCGCTGATTTAGCACTGTATACGATCGAAGGGATTTCAAAGATACAAGAAAAGCACAAATAATTAAAATTAATATCTATTTTTTTGGTGCCTTTATTCGCGCCATTCCACTACCCTGCCGCGCTTGCTGTTTTTGAGGATATCCGGTACGGATTCCAGTATCGCATTCTGCAACAGGTCTACCAGTTTCCGTTTCATAAAACTGCGCCGCAGTACGATGCTGACTTCGCGCACCGGCTGCGGATTGCGGAAGGTGCGGACGTGTTTGCTGTAGAGCTCTTCGCTCAATTCCAGCGTAGCCAGCTCGGGCAGCAGGGTGTAGCCGTACTGCTTTTCCACAATACGGCGCAGCGTCTCCAGGCTGCCACTCTCAAAGCGTAGCCCGCGGTAGGTAGCCGGCTCGTTGTCGCTGCAAATATTGACCACCTGCGAACGGAAGCAATGGCCCTCCTGCAACAGCCACATATCGTCCATATTCAAATCGTCAAAGTTGATCATATCCTTCTCGCTCAGCGGGTGGGAGGTAGACATGTAGACTACGAAGGTTTCATAAAACAGCGGCACTTCCGTAAAACCATCTGCCTTAATGGGCGTGACGAGCAGGCCGATATCCAGTTGATCCGCCTGCAGCTTATGCATAATTTCATCCGAGAGCAACTCCTGAATATTAAGCTGCACATCGGGATAGGCCTGCATGAAGTGGGGCAGGAAGAGCGGCAGTAAATAAGGCCCTAAGGTCGGTATAATCCCCACCCGCAGTTCTCCCTTCACCGTTTCCTGCTCATCCTGAATGATCCCGGGTATGCGGTTGGCCTCCCGGATAATTGTCCGCGCCTGCGCTACAATACGCTGCCCGATATCCGTAGTAAGGATAGGCTTTTTAGAACGGTCAAAGAGGAGTACGCCCAGGTCTTCTTCCAGCTTTTTCACCTGCATGCTGAGCGTGGGCTGCGTGACGTGGCAGGAAGCGGCTGCCCGGGCAAAGCTCTTCAGGTTGTCTACAGCGATGATGTATTCAAGTTGGGTCAGCGTCATGATCGGCTATGCGGTTTTCCTGCCGGTGATACGGATGCCGCCGAGGTTCCCGGCAGCAAACAGCCCGGCTATGGTTTCGTAAAATGCCAGGCGGTCGGAGTAGAGGGCCTCGCCGTACAGCTCACGGTGGCGGGCCGCTTCCTTTTTAAATGCCTGATAGCGCTGTTCTGTCCAGGCCGTCCAGGCTTCCGACATGTCTTCCATCTGCAGTTCAGAAAAGCCGGCCTGCTCCAGGTCAGCCCGGTACTCATCAGCGGAGGTAATGCTGACCGCGCTGACGGTATCGCGCAGTGTGCTTTTGTCCTGTTGCGTGAGGGGGCGGCGTGCCACGAAATCTTCGATAAAAAACCGCCCGCCGGGTTTGAGCGACTGATGGCAATGCTGCAGTACTTCACTGCGGCCGGGCATATGCAGGAATACCAGCAGCGAGATGAAGTGGTCGAAGGTGGCTTCCCATTGGTAATCCAGCATATCGCCGGCCTTGAAATCAACCAGGTGATCCAGCCCCACCCGCTGCGTAA
>CAJXXJ010000818.1 GCA_913062745.1 uncultured Phaeodactylibacter sp. | reverse complement strand
CAACGGGAGCAGCCACTATTCTACCTGACCGTAAAGGCAATAGGGAATGTAGACCTGAGCACCGCACTGTCGCTGAGCGAAAACAAGATCAAAGGCGAAGCATACGATGACGACCTGAATATTCAGGATTTGACCTTCGTATTCGAGCAGGCAGCTACCAATACCGGCGAAGGCTTTGCGCTGTACCAGAACATACCGAACCCCTTCCGTGACGTTACGGTGATTAACTTCCGTATGCCGGAAGATGGCTGGGCACGGCTCACCGTAAGCGACCTCAACGGGCGCGTACTGATGAGCCGGGAAGGCGACTTCGCTGCCGGCAGCAATCAATGGCAACTGACCCGCGACCAACTTCCTGCCTCCGGTGTACTTTACTACACCGTAGAGACAGAAACAGAGCAAGCCACTCAGCGGATGATTTTAGTGGACTAAACCCACTTTCCGTTTCGCATTCAAAAGGCGGATAGGCAGCAGCTTATCCGCCTTTTGCTTTTCCGGGCCCCGAATTCCCGGGCAGGGCAAGGTTTTCATTTTTATATTTGCTTAAAAAATGTACCGCACCCTCATCTTTGACCTCGGAGGCGTCCTCTTCGACTGGAACCCTGCCTATCTGTACCGCCAGATTTTTGACGATGAAAAAGAGATGGCCTACTTCCTGCAGGAAGTCTGTACAACCTCCTGGAACGAACAGCAGGACGCCGGCCGGACATGGGCAGAAGCTACGGCTCTGAAGGCTGCCGAATTTCCGCAGTACGAAGAAGAGATTCGGGCGTACTACGAACGCTGGGAGGAAATGCTGGCCGGCCCTATAGACGGTACGGTGGAAATCCTCCGCCGCTTGCACCAATCTCCCGGCCACCGCCTCTACGCCCTTACCAACTGGAGCCGGGAAACCTTTCACTTTGCCCGGGACAACTACGATTTTATGCGCTGGTTCGAAGGGATCCTCGTGTCCGGGCAGGAAGGCCTGATCAAGCCCGACCCTGCCATTTACGAACTGCTGCTGGAGCGATATGATATCGATCGTAGCACTGCCCTGTTCATTGACGACAACCCTCACAATGTGGCGGCGGCAGAAGCGCTGGGGCTGCGCGCGCTGCAGTTTAAATCACCGGAACAGCTACAATCATTGCTGGCGTCACTCAATATTATCTAGCTGCTGGCGTTCATTTAGTGTACATATCACCGGCACTGCCTGAACAATAAACACCGCCTCCCCCCTTTGGAGCAGCTGCTCTGAAACCCAAATTAGTGCAACTAAACCCTGCCCTATCCCGTATTAATGGCTGTAGTGGTCTCGGGAGCGGGGTCCGTATGCAATTTAGCCTGTGTTCTATGCACCACCAATGTTAATATCCTATTGAAAAAAGTGGTATTGTTTTATATTTGGTGAAACTACACAAACACTGTACCAGGCAACTAACAACACTACTTGGCACAGGCACAAAAGCATACACCGTGAGAAAACTATTCCAAGGAAAGCGTGCCGACACCCCCCGTGAGCCTTTCATAACTAAATGCGTAGGTATGAAACAGTTGATGGTATGGGTGGCACTGATCTTTTCGACTTCCCTTACGCTGGCACAGCCCCAGCAATTTGTAGAAGAAAAGCTTTTCGAAGGCCTCCAATGGCGCAACATCGGCCCCTTCCGCGGAGGGAGGTGCGTGGCGGTAGCCGGATTGCCGGACAACCCCCTGGTGTACTACATGGGCACTACAGGCGGCGGCGTATGGAAAACCGAAGATGCCGGCATCAGCTGGACGAATATTTCCGACGGCTTCTTCCACACCGGCTCCATCGGTGCAATCGCAATTGCTCCTTCCGACCCTAACATCATTTATGTGGGCACAGGCGAACACCCGGTTAGAGGCGTGATGACTTCCGCCGGCGATGGCGTCTACAAATCGCTGGACGGCGGCCGCAGCTGGCGGCACATCGGACTGGCCCAAACCCGGCACATCTCTGCCATACAGGTGCACCCCCAAAACCCGGATTTAGTCTATGTAGCTGCGCAGGGAGCGCTCTACGGGCCCAATTCGGAGCGGGGCATCTACCGCAGTGACGACGGCGGCGACAGCTGGGATCAGGCTTTGTACATTGATGACTATACCGGGGCTTCCAGCCTGAGTATGGACCCGAGTAACCCAAGAATCCTTTACGCCGGCATGTGGGACCATCAGCGCATGCCGTGGAAAATACGCAGTGGCGGGCCCGGCTCCGGGCTTTACCGTTCTTTCGACGGAGGTATTAACTGGGAAAAATGCGGGCAGGGGCTGCCGGCTGAG
>CAJXXJ010000817.1 GCA_913062745.1 uncultured Phaeodactylibacter sp. | reverse complement strand
GCTTTACCTTCGGTAAGAGGCGGGCTTGCTCCTCCGGCCAGCGCAGGCAAGCGGATACCCCGCGCGGGCAGGCCGTAATGGCTTGTTTGGAAGCTGCAGAGCTGCAAAGTACGATGGGCGTGCGCGGGTGTATCCGGCGCCCCTGCTGTACCTGATGGAGGGTAGTGCTGCGGCTGTCGCCGTTTTGGTAAACGACCACAGCGCTGGGAGCAAAATACTGAATCTCTTCTTCAGCCTGCTCAAAATGGATGACCTCGTAGGCCTCCTTCAGTGTTTGGCACATAGCTTCTGTCGATGGGCTGTCTTCGCCAATCAGCAAAACTACTTTGGGGGGTATCATCACTCATCTGGCGTTTTGGCAGTAACCCTTCACTCGTTTTGTCAACTCAGGATGTAGCAACTGCACAGGACAATACCGTGGCAGACGCGCTTCGTTCGCGGTTGAGCAGAGGGAGCGATGGTTTTCTTAGTTGGTTTTTTCTGGGTATCAGGCTACCTGGGGTCACAAAATCAATTCCTCCCTTTCAATATATTGACATTAATTTTATAAAAGTAAACCTTAACTTGCATTTCTTTTAAAAACAACACAGAGAAGCAAACAAAGAGTCGGATTGTAAATGATATGCGAACATTATGGCAGCGAATGCTTTACATAGGCAGTAATAACACGCTGCAATAATTTTAAACTATCACTTATGTCCAAGCGAATTAATGTCCAATATGAGCTGCCTACGCACGAATGCCAAAGCTGGCAGGAGGGCGACTGGCTGGTTTTCCAATGCCCTCACTGCGCTTTTCTGCGAAAGCTCAACTGGCGCTCGAACGAAATGGTGACCCTCAATCAGGGGAAGCCCGGCACGCTGCATAAAGGCATGCACAGCCCGGTATCTGAAAAGCTTGCACACCAAACGGCTTCTAACTGATACAGGCAGGGCTGATCATCAGCTGAGTCAGCTCCCATCAGGGCCTCGACGCAGCCTGGCTTTCTTTTGACATACGCTTTGGGCTCATAGCTTCGTCCGTGGCAGCCTCCTGCTCTGCATACAAATGAAAGGGCTTGCTGCTTAGCGCAAATCCCTGCTCCTTATCCTGTAGCTGGTGCACAGAGCCTTCCAGCCGGTATAAACCGCTTTCCAGGCTTTCGATAAAAAGGTCGACTGAGTCCGGAACACCCTGGCCCCGCTTGCGGCCAACGAGTATGCGGTGCCTGCTGTGGAATGGCTTGGCATACACGATGGCTTCGTATTCACCAAGCATTTCCACCGGAAGCTCAAAGCGTACTGCTTCCAGTTCAGAAGCGAAGAAAACAGTCTGCTGAGCCGGTTGGCCCTGCCGCAGCAGCAGCAATCGCCCATCCTGCTGAATGCGGGGCATGCGGCCTTTCTGCTGGCTGGAACGCAATTGTTTTTCGATAAACGCCCGGACTAGCGGCATATCGAGCCCCTGAAAGGTCATGCTCTCCTGGTTGAGTGCATATTCTATGCGGCCTCTGACCGGCGCTTCTGTACCGGTAGGGTAGAGCTCAAGCCGAAAACGGTGCCGGGGAGGCTCTGCAGTTTGCTGTTTTGGAGGCTCATCCGGTTCGTCCGGCTGTTTGTCTAAGGCCGGAGGATGCTGTGCTGCTTCTGCTTCCGCATTTGTAGGAAAAGAGGCACTTATGCCGGCCACGCCGCCGGAGTCGCGCCGGTACTCCAGGTAGTGCCCCTGCTCGTCGGAGCGGGCCTTTGCCGTAAATTCGCCTGCTTCGTAAGCGGAAAGGGACCTGCGGGCATGTTGCTCGGTGGCATAAGGCTTGCTCAAAAACAGCAGCTGCTCTTGTTCCGAAAGATAATAGGCGAAGTACTGATCAGACTCCGGGGCGTGGTAAATGTCACCACCCGGCAAACCACCGCTGTGCTGTGCAGCGATCGGCTTCTGTAATTGGTCTGCTTTCATTTTAATGGGTTTTTGAGGAGTGGGAAAAGTAAAGGGGCTACCACCGGCAGCCCCTCTCTGTTAGTTGGCAGGCCAGGAAAACAACCTGCTGCCGCTTTGCTCGTCAGCAATTAGTCTTCGTACACCTGAATGGTGGAGTGAACTAGGCAGACTGATGCAGGATAAGAAACCTGACCACTGGCATTACCGCAAAAACGATCTTGCCATTTTTAGCATAGACGGATTGGCAGACACTAACCACCTGTATCGCAGAGGCACAGACTTTGAAAAGATAATGGCCAATGCGGAGGCATACCTGGCCGCAGGAGGTATTGCTCGTTGGGATTACATTGTGTTTAAAAGATCGGAAGAGCACACG
>CAJXXJ010000816.1 GCA_913062745.1 uncultured Phaeodactylibacter sp. | reverse complement strand
TGCTCTGCACTACCCGCACAGACCAAGCTTGACCATATCTGGCTTTTTGGCTACGCAAATGAAGCCGATACAATCCCCCACTTCGGTGGCTCCGTCATGGACTTCACCGGCGACACCCTGCAGCTGTACAAGCAGGAGCGCGAGATGCCTTTCAAACAGACCAACTCCAGCATCTGCGATACGGCGGGCAATCTGCTGTTTTACACCAACGGGGTATATCTGGCCAACGCGCAGCACGATACCATCCCGGGCGGCGGCTGCTGCCTGAACCCGAATGGGCTGGTAGGAGGGGTAGAAGGGCACAAGCTCCCGCAGGGCACGCTCATTTTGCCTTATCCCGGGCATCCCGGGGAATATATGGTCTTGCATGAGGGAGTAATGCTGGTTACCCTGGATGTGCTCCGGGCTTTCGGCGGCCCGCTCTATTACACGCACGTAGATATGAACGCCAATGACGGGAAGGGCATCGTGCTGGAGAAGAATGTACCCTTACTTGTCGACACCTTGGATTTTGGCAAGATTACCGCCACCCGGCACGCGAATGGCAGGGACTGGTCGATCGCAGTGAAAGACTATCGAGCACCGCTCTTTAATACATTATTGTTATCGGACGAAGGGATAACTGTGGATTCCCAGGTTTTGGAAGATAGCTACGGCAGCGGGCTGGGGCAGGCGAAGTTTTCCAACGACGGAAACTACTATGCAAACATAACCTTAAACCCTTTGGATTTTGGCTGTGCCGCTGAAATTTTGCAGTTCGACCGCTGCAGCGGCACCTTTTCCGACCCGGTTTACATCCCTGTCACCTGTAATATCCTCTCAGCCGGACTGGCATTTTCTTCTAATTCGCGCTTTCTGTATCTGTTGGCAAATACCGAAATTTATCAGGTTGACCTGTGGTCAGACGACTTGGCGGCTTCCCTTGATACGGTGGCGGTGTACGACGGCTATGAAGAGCCCATACCGGGTTTTGACGACTTGGCGCTTTCCACTCAGTTTTTCATGGCGCAGCTCGCCCCGGATGGCAAAATCTACATCAATACGACCAATAGCGTGCGCTCCCTGCACGTCATCAACGCGCCGGACCTGCCGGGGGACAGTTGTGATGTGCAACAGCATTCTCTGCAGCTGCCTACGCTCAATGCCTTTTCGCTGCCCAATTTCCCCAACTACAGTCTGGGCGAGCTGCCAGGCTCGCCCTGCGATACGCTCGGGCCCCTGGCGGGTTTTAGCGCTATCCCGGCGGGCCTGTCTGTGGCTTTCAGCGACGAGAGCCTCCGGTCGCCTGCGGCCTGGTCCTGGAATTTTGGAGACGGCAGCACCTCCACGGCCGCCTCTCCCGTGCATACTTACGCTGCAGAAGGCGCCTATGAGGTATGCCTGTCCGTAAGCAACGCCTACGGTACGGATACACTGTGCAAAACGGTAGAGGTAATGCTCAGCAGCACAGCGGAAGCGCTGGCAGCCGGGCAGCTTTTGCTGTACCCCAACCCTGCATCCGGGCAGTTCCATCTCCGCCTGCCGGCAGGCTGGCAGCCACAGGGGCTGGAGCTTTATTACAGCAACGGGCAGCTGGCGCGGCGCTACGCTCCGGGAAAAGCGGGCTACAGCCTGGAGGGCTTGCCGGCAGGGGCTTACTTCCTGCGCTTAGTCTGGGATGGCGGAGCGCGGGTGGTGAAGTTGTCGGTGCAATAAATGCGTTAAATGAGTCAGGAGGGTCGATCCTGCAGAGGTAGCGGCCTGCTCATTCCCTCAGCACCCGCCCAATCTCCCGCAGTACGGGCTCGCCCACTGATTCATACTCATACGCCCCGTCCCGGTACACCTGATTTTGGTTGAGGTGCAGCACTACGCTGATCAACCTTGCGGGTTGGTTGTCGGTAGCCGGCAGGTAAGCAGTCTCCGTCAAAAAGCCGAGGCTGGCAGCCCGCAGCGACAGCAGGCCCTCAGGAAGGTCGGGAAATAGGTAGGAGCGCTCCCCGTCAAGGCCTTCCCGCAGCAGGCGGTAGTCCTCCGCCCTCAGCTCAAAGGGGAGGTTTTGTGCCACCAGCTGTTGCATCATCCGGTGGCGGGCCGTTAGCGGGAAGGCATTTTTCCACCGAAAATCAAAGGGGGCTGCAATCCGCTCGCCATCCGGGTTGATGTAAGCGATGCCACGCAGCTGTTCCCGAAATTGTGGCTGCCGTACCGCCGGGCTGTAGCGCCGCCCCTGATAGTACCGCAATTGTCCGTCCTGCCAGAGCGCTACTTCCGCCGTGAAGCGGCTGTCCTGAAAAGCAGTATCCCGGCGGAAGTAGC
>CAJXXJ010000815.1 GCA_913062745.1 uncultured Phaeodactylibacter sp. | reverse complement strand
CGCTCCCAGGAGAAGTCGATCGTGGTAACCCGCTCCCGTATCGGCTCGAATACCTGCGGCGTCTGGTACAGTTCGGCAGCCCGGTAGATAGCCAGGTGGGCATCGTCGAGCGTAAACTGGTCAAAGCGGATGCCCCGCCCGGTATAATTGGGCTCGCCCACATCCGGCACCGTATCCTTTAGGCCGCCTACGGAGCGCACGATGGGCAAAGTACCGTAGCGCATTGCGTACATCTGGTTCAGGCCGCAGGGCTCCACCCGCGAGGGCATGAGCAGAAAATCCGAACCGGCATACAGTTGATGGGCCAGCCCCTCGTTGTACTCCAGCGCCACATCAAAGCGGCCCGGAAAATTGTAAGCCAGCTGCTGCAGCGCGTGGTGCAGATGCGGCTGCCCGGTGCCCAGCACGGCAAAGGAGACGTTGATGCCGGAGCGCAGCACCCGGTCGATTAGGTCGGGCAGGAGGTCGGCCCCCTTTTCGCCGACAAGGCGCCCGATGAAAGTGACCAGTGGCAGGCGGGTATCTATTTTGAAACGCTGCCCGAGCGCCCGCTTGTTTTCCTGTTTGAATGCATTCAGGTCATTGCCCAGTTTTGCTGCAATAAATTCATCCGTACGCGGCTCCCACACCTGCGCGTCAATACCGTTGAGGATGCCGAGGCACTTGTGCCGCTCGTGTTGCAACAGCGCCTCCATGCCGTTGGAGTTTTGCTGCAGCTCCTGCAGGTAGGAAGGCGAAACGGTAGTTACCCGCCAGGCGCATTTGACCGCACTGGCCAGCGGATTGATGGTATTCCCCCAGTCCAGCAAGCCCCGCGCCTCCGCCTCAAAGAAGGGCAGCAGGTACATCTTCTCCCAGCTGTAAGCACCGTGGTAAGCACCATTATGTATGGTGAATACCGTAGGCGTGTCCCGCAGGCTTTGGTACTCCGGGCAGTGCTTTACCATAAAGGGGATAAGCCCGGTATGATGGTCGTGGCAGTGGAGCAGTTGCGGCTTGCCCGGCGTGCGGGCTATCCATTGCAAAACCGCCTGCTGAAATACCAGATAGCGCGACACTTCATCGCCGTACGGCGTCCCGTCCGGGTCCGCGTAGATGCCCGGCCGGTCCATGAGGCCCGGGATATCCGCCACGAAGAACGGAAAGCCGAGATCCGTATCCCGCAGTTGTTGTATGGAAAAGGGAACAGAGCGGTTGTGCAAGCGGACCGCGCCCCGGTAGATGGGCTGGAAGTGATGCGATTCGATCCACTTCAAGCGATACTTGGGAATGATGACGCCGGTGGGGCACCCGATGCGGTTCAGATACTTCGGCAGCGCTCCGACCACATCGCCCATCCCTCCCGCTTTAGCAGCCGGATAGCACTCTGCACTGATGTGTAATACCTTCATAAGTGGTTTTCGTTAGGAATCGCTCTAAACATAAGAAAAAATGCGGTGGGAACCCTGCCGGGCGCTTTATGTTTAGCTTAAAAATCAAGCGCGCCTTCCGGAAGCTTACCGAAAGGCGCACTGAGAGCGATTAGCTGTCCTGCTTCTGCCCTTTGTTTTTATTGTCGTTGCTCGGCTTCGGGCGGGACTTACCGTAAGACTTGTGCCACCGCTTGCCTTTTTTGGTGCGCTTATCACCTTTTCCCATGTCAGGTATGATTTTGCTGAAAAAATTTCAATTATCGCCGCAAAGGTAAGCTTTTTGGGAGTAGCTGGAAAATTCTGGCCCGATGATCGGCCGAAGTCCTGAAGAATATGTGCGCAGCAGCTCTAGCGAAAATTCGCAAAAATTCCCTACCTTATCCCCATAAAACTGATCAACCTCATGCATAAGAGCTATCCTCACCTGCTTGCGCCCCTCGACCTGGGTTTTACCACACTCAAAAACCGGGTCCTGATGGGCTCTATGCACACCGGGCTGGAAGAAGAAAAGAACGGTTTTGAAAAAATGGCAGCCTACTTTGCAGAGCGCGCCAGCGGCGGAGTAGGGCTGATGGTCACCGGCGGTATCGCCCCGAACCGGGCAGGCTGGGTAGCCCCCTTTTCCGCCAAGCTGTCCAACCGGCGGGAGATGCGCAACCACCGGGTCATCACGGAGGCCGTGCACGAAGCAGATGGTAAGATATGCCTGCAAATCCTGCACGCCGGCCGCTACGGTTACCACCCCCTTTCGGTAGCCCCATCCCGGCTCAAGGCGCCCATCGCTCCTTTTAAACCGTGGAAGCTGAGCGGCGGCGGCGTGGAACGCACCATCCGGGCTTTCGTCCGCACGGCACAGCTCGCGCAGGAGGCCGGCTACGACGGCGTAGAGGGCATGGGCTC
>CAJXXJ010000814.1 GCA_913062745.1 uncultured Phaeodactylibacter sp. | reverse complement strand
TTATAGTCTGGCAACCCAAGATTTGTGAATCCTGACTTGCTCTTTTTCCGCCTGGCTGCGTTGAAAAGCCTCGCCGACTTCACCGTGGGGCCCCTTACCCCACGCTTCGTGTAGGCTATGCCTACGTTTTCCGCCTTGCCAGCCAAAAAAATAGCGGCGTCATGGCTTTCACAAAACTTAAGTTGTCAGACTATTCAAAACGATAAAAACCAATACTATGGCTACCAAAGTACTTGTAGCTGCTTCGACCAAGCCGCTGGTCCTGTCCATTCTTTCCTACGGCGAGAATTACGGCTACAAAATCATCAAGGAAGTGGAACGCCTGTCGGAAGGCGAATTACAATGGACCGACGCTATGCTGTACCCGGTACTGAAGCGTATGGAAAAGGAAGGGCTCATTCAGTCGCAGTGGGTCAAGACCGACAGCGGCCGGAAACGCAAATACTACCGCATCACCGCCGCCGGGCAACAGCGCCTGGAGGAAGAGCGCCGGCAGTGGCTCAACGTCAATCAGGTTTTCGTCAAGCTCTGGGGCATGGGCGGAGACTCGTATGTACCGGCCTAAACGGCTGAAGGAAATCACCCGAAAAAAAATCAATTTATGTCTTTTAATATTGAGCAGGCGCTGCAGGAGTGGCGCCGGGCCCTCAACCGCAGTGGGTCCGTAGAGCCCGGGCTGGCAGAAGAGCTGGAAGCCAACCTGCACGACCGATATGAGGAATTTCTGGTCCGCGGCTACGCCCCGGAAAAGGCTTTTGCGGAAGCGAAAAAACGGGTGATGCCGGAAGAAGGCGCCGCCTTTAAAGCCTTTGAGCGCGCTGCCCGCTCCCGCCCCTGGTATGCGTTTTGGCGCAGCGGCTTTGCCTATTTATTGCCGAATTATATTAAAATTGCTACCCGTAATCTTCGCCGCAAAGGGTTTTACAATACGATCAATTTTGCGTGCCTTACGATCGGCATACTGACGACGGCCCTGGCGCTGCTGTACCTGGACTACGAGACTGGCTATGACGAGTTCGTGCCGGGGGCTGAGCAGAAGTACCGCATGGGGCGCACCTTCCGCTCGCAGGACTACAGCGTGATTTCCTTCGATGGTTACTACAGCGCGGAGCCGGAAGTACAGATGAAGCAGATCAATGGCATCCGTCAGGTACAGGGCGTGAAGGACGCCTGTCAGTTCTACACCTTCTGGCAGCCGGCCATGGTGGAGGCCAACGGTAAGGAGCTGCCCACCGAACAGCTGCTGCACACCAATACGCCGGTTTCCTTCTTTGAGTTTTTTCAGTGGCCCTTCGTGTTGGGCAGTGCGGAAGAATTTGGCGAAAGCCGGAATACGGCCCTGCTGACGGCCACGCAGGCGGAGCGGTTTTTCGGCAAAGGCTGGCGGGAAGTCCCTGTGCTGGGGCAGACGCTGAGTTTGCCGGAAGAGGAGTACACCATCGTGGGCGTGCTCGAAGACCTGCCGCCCAATGCGCATTACGACTTCAGTATTGCGCTGCACCGCGACAAGCTTGAATACTGGGGCTCCCGCACCTACATTGAGCTGGAAAAGGGGGCAAACGCAGATGCCGTGCGGCAGCGCATCGACGATAATATGGGCAATATCAATACCCGGCTGGCGGAAAGTGAGCTGTTCGGGGGCAGTATTCTTCAGCCCATCACCTCCATCCACCTCAATTCGGATATGCTGTACGAGCTGAAGCCGCCCGGAGACAAACGATATCTGTACATTATCGGCATCATCTCTGCCATCATCCTGCTGCTGACGGTCAGCAACTACACCAATCTGTCGATTGCCATGAACGCCGGGCGGTCGCGGGAGATCGGCATGCGGAAGCTGTTTGGCGCGAGCGAGGCGCAGATATCGAATCAGTTTGTGCTGGAGTCGCTCTTCCTCAGCCTGCTGACGCTGCCGGCAGTCGGCATCGGGCTGTGGTGGCTGCTGCCGCGCTTCGACGATTTTATGGGCACTGCCCTGCGGGCCACCGTGGCGGACAACCCCTGGCTGCTGCTGGTACTAATTGGCATCAGCGCGGGCGTCGGCCTGCTGGCCAGCTTGTACCCGGCAGGCTTTCTGGCGCGGCACCGGCTCATCCGCCTGTTCCGGGGCAATGTGGCGCGGGACGCGGTGAACGGGCTCTCCACGCGCAAGGCCATTATCGCGTTTCAGTTTGTGCTGCTCATCGGCCTGTGCAGCCTCACGCTGCTGGTCAATCAGCAGTTGCGCTTCATTCAGGAGGCGGACCTGGGCTTTGACAAAGATCAGGTGCTGTACGTCAATCTGTCGGAACACAGCAGCAAATTCCAGGCCTTCAAAAACGAGCTG
>CAJXXJ010000813.1 GCA_913062745.1 uncultured Phaeodactylibacter sp. | reverse complement strand
CAGCTAACCCGCTGAGCCTGTGCCACTTACCTGTGTCTGAAACGCGCCTCTGGCACATGCAGCACAACCACACATGGGATCTCAGCTCCACCCAGCAGCCAACCGTATCCTGAGCACCATGCAGCAAGCACACGGCCCTCCCTGGGCGGTGGCGTGCGCGTGTGCCACCGTTCTGCGCCATGGCGGCGTTCGCGCGCGCGTTGTGAGCGTGCTGCAGCCGCTTTCCACAGCAGCCTCCTTCGAGCCGGGGCTGTATGAGCTGCCGGCTATGCTGCGGGAGTATGGCCCGCCGCGGCCGGGGCTCGCCTTTGTGCTGGCCACGGATGGGCTGACGGACAACCGGGCAGGCTGGCAGCAGGAGCTGCGGCTGGCGATAGGACAGGAAAGCCTGCAGGATGCGCTGCAGCAGCTGCTGGCCCTCAACCGGGCTACGCAGTACGATGACCTGACGCTGGCGGTAGCCCGCTTCACCTAATAAAAAAGGTGCCCGGGCCGTAGCCCGGACACCGAATCACTCCAATTATAATTGGAACAATAACGGGGAAATCGCCGTAGGAGTGATTGCGTCTGTAAGTTGTTTTAGCCGCCGGCCCGTTGGTTTATTCAAAACTGCCGGGCGGTTAGCGCAGACGGCTGCGCTGGCTATGATGCTGGTGAGGAGCTGCCCGCCCCGGGTGCTTCGTCCTCACTTTCCGGAAGTACAGCGGCTGATAACTGGTGGCAGTGGTTTAAAGTAATCGCCGGGCGGAGGAAGAGGCAGCTCAAATGCTCCGTCCGGCCCGGCTGCGGTGCCGCTGGTGAGACTGGAGTCGGGCAATTGGTGCAGCGCTATGGTGGCGAAAGGCACCGCATTTTTGCTCGGGCTTTTTATTTGCCCCTGAATGCCCTGTGCGAGTAAGGGCAGTGGGAGTGAAATTATGCTGCAAAGCAATATTTTTCTAAATATAGCTTTCATAAATAAGTGTCTGGTCGGGTGAGTTCTTTTGTAAAAGTGGCAGGAAACAGGTATTTTCACCTCACTGCAAACTGTGAAACGGGATATTGAACCGGTGAAAGAGGATATGAGGGAGTTGAATAAGAAGCGGGGGGCATCGGCCCAAAAACCACGCGGCCCCGGCCTGCATCTGCGCCGCATTTTTAGCCGGAGGGGGCTGCGCAAGGCGGGTGGCGTGGCAGTATTTGCTTTCGTCATCTTTTTCTCTATAGTGTACGTCAATACGGGTTACCTTGTGGTGCTGCCGGCGGAAGCCTTCCCGGGCGTGATGGCGGAGATGGGGCTTTTTTCTATTTTATTGCTTGCCGTTTACTACCTGCACGCTCAGGTGTCATCCCTGATGCAGAAGCCTGTGGTGCAGGCTGCTCCGGCGCAGTTTCGGGCGCTGTTCGAAGGCGTGCTGGTCGGCGCCGGCACCTTAGTGCTGAATTACCTGATCATTTTCGTCCCCTTGCTGTACCTTATTGACAGCAGGCAGCCGCCGGAGGGGCGGGTGCGTACGGTGCTGGCTGTCAGCGCAGCTATTTCTCTGTTTTTCTACTACTATACCGAGCGGGAGCGCAGCCGGCGCGAACTGGAGCGGGCACAGCTGCGCGAAGAGCAACTGCGGCGGGAAGCCCTGCAAGCAGAGCTGAGCGCCCTGAAATCGCAGTTGTCTCCTCATTTTTTATTCAACAGCCTGTCGGTTTTATCCTCGCTCATCCCGGTAGAGCCCGGCCGGGCGGTGCGCTTTACGCAACAACTGGCACGGCTGTACCGCTCCTTTCTGGAGCAGCGCGACCGCCCGCTGGTGCCGCTGAATGAAGAAATGGAGTTGCTGAAGGATTACCTCGAACTACTGAAGACCCGTTTTGGCGAAAGCCTGCAGATAGAAGCAGAAGTGCCGCCGCAGCAGGAAGCGCTGGGTATACCGCCCGGCACGCTGCAACTGCTGGTGGAGAATGCAGTGAAGCACAATGCGTTCAGCAAGCGGTCCCCCCTGCGTATCGTCATCGGTGCGGAAGGAAGCCGTTTGGTGGTGCGCAACAATTGCCGGGCTCGTTTCCGGCAGGCCCCTTCCTCCGGCTATGGCCTGTCGAGCATACAAGAGCGCTACCAAAGCCTGTGCGGCAAAGGCATAGAAATCGAACGAGGCCCCAATTCATTTGCGGTGAGACTGCCGCTGCTAAAGGAAAACGAACATGAACATATTGATAGTAGAGGATGAGCAGCCGACCGCAGAAGCACTGTCCCGGCTGGTGCGGGAGCTGCATCCGGAAGCTGAAATTCAGGCCTGTATTGCTTCAGTGGAGGAAGCGGTAGAGTGGCTGCAGGCCAATGAAGCGCCGGACTTGATGTTTTGT
>CAJXXJ010000812.1 GCA_913062745.1 uncultured Phaeodactylibacter sp. | reverse complement strand
AAGGGAAAGCCTGCCTTTGCCGCGCGGCGCGGAGGAAATGATCGGCAAGCCCTGGGGTGGGAACGAGCCCCGCCCTTCAGAAGCTTCTGCCTTTATCATCGAAAAGGCGCGCAGCCTGGCGCCCGGCGATTCCCTAACGGTCATCAGCCTGGGAGCAGCCACCAACCTGGCGTCCGCCATCCTTCTGGCACCGGATATCGTGCCCCGGCTGCGTGCCTACTACCTCGGGATGCGCTATCTGCCGCAGCGGAAGGCCTGGAGCAAAAATGAATTCAACGCCCGCAACGATATGAACGCTCTGACGGTAATCCTGGAGACCGAAGGCCTGGACCTGACCATCATGCCCGCGAGCACGGCCGAGACCCTGCGTTTTGCGAAAGCGGAAAACGAAAAAAAGCTTAATGCACGGGGCCCGCTCGGCGCTTACCTGTGGGTCCGCTGGCAGGAAGTGACGGGAGATGCAGAAGAGTGGATTATGTGGGACTTAGCGCTGGTGCAGGCCATGCTGCATCCGGAATGGGCAGAACGGCAGCAGATACGCGTGCCGGCAGAGCACCCGGAGCGTAGGATAAAGGTGTATACCTCTATAAATGCCGATAAGATGGAAGCGGATTTTTGGTCGGCCTGGCCGCAAGAGTAGCATTTACAGATTGTACTTGAGGATGCAGTAAATGGCCCGGAATCCATCCCGCCAGTTGATTTTCTTGCCTTCCTCGTAGGTACGGCCGTAGTAAGAAATACCTACCTCGTAAATCCGGATGCCGGGGATGCGCGCTACCTTAGCCGTTACCTCCGGCTCGAAGCCAAAGCGGTTCTCTTTCAGCGTCAGGCTCTGAATGATGTCCCGCCGGAAGAGCTTATAGCAGGTTTCCATGTCCGTCAGATTCAGGTTGGTCATGGCGTTAGACAGGAAGGTCAAAAACTTGTTGCCGATAGAGTGCCAGAAGAAAAGAATGCGGTGCGGCTTTCCGCCCATAAAACGGCTGCCGTATACCACATCTGCCACCTCGTCGAGTATGGGGCGCAGCAGTATGTTGTACTCTTGCGGGTCATACTCCAGGTCCGCATCCTGAATGATCAGGTAGTCGCCGGTCGCTTCCCGGATGCCGGTGTGCAGCGCTGCCCCCTTGCCTTTGTTGACTTCGTGCTTGCGGTACTGAATATTCAGCTCCGGATGGGCTGCCTGATAGCGCAGGATCGCCTCCTCTGTATCGTCTGTAGAGCAATCGTTGACGATAATAATCTCTTTCGTCAGTCCGCCAATAAGCTCCACCGCCTTCACCTTGTCCAGGATGAGGTGGATAGTCGGGCCTTCGTTATAGGCCGGGATGACGATGGACAGTTGCTGGTTCATGCGCGTTTGTCTTGAATCAAAGCGATAAAGGTAGAAAAAAATCAGGTGTTAAAATCAAGGCGAAACTGCAGCATGCGGCTTACAATCTCCTGCCAGCGCGTCCAGTCGTAGTGTGGCCCGTGGAAATTTACGGCCAGCATGTAATTGTAGTACGCCAGCGCCACCCATAGCCCGATAAGCAATACTTTTGGCAGCAGCCAGCGCCCATTGAGCACCTGCGTGAATAGCCAGGCGTAGGGGATAGCCAGCAGCGCGTAGTATTCCACAAAGTTGCGGTGGCCGAAGGCCCCGCCAAACCACCAGCACCACCAGCAGGAGGTGACGTACAACAGCAAAGCCCAAATGAGAAAAATGGGAGCAATATTGTAGCGGTTTTTCCAGCTGCCGATCAGCGCGCCGAGTACCGCCAGCCCCGCCATCGGGCTGAAGAGCAGCCAGCCATTTTTGATGTGGAACAAAACCATGTCAATCCTGGGCTTCAGCCAGTTGAAGCCTTCGTCCCCATAGGAATACATGTTCCAGTCGCCTGACATGTACTTCCAGTAGGCGAACTGCGGGAGAAAGACGGCAAAGCTCGCCAGGGGCGCAACCAGCAGCTGCCCGAAGTGGCGCAAAATGAACTGCAGCCGCTCGCGGGCCTGTGCGCCAGACCTGATATTGTACAGCAGCAGGTACAGCAGGATCAGCCCGCTTGTGGGCCGGATGAGGACGATGAGCCCCAGCAGCGCGCCCATCGTGGCGAAGATCCGCCAGCCCGGCTGCTCGTAGAATTTTGGCGTAAGCCAGATGAACAGCGCGAACAGGAAGAAAGAGTACACATGTGACATACCCGGTTCCTGCAGGATATAATGGTAAAGGTTGGTGCCGAGAAAAAAACCGGTGATCGTCAGCAGGGCCACCGTAGGCCGGAAGTGGCGTTCCAGCACTCGCTTGAGCACCAACAAGCCCAGAAATCCGTAGAGCAGCCCTGCCAGTTGCAGGCCTACGAT
>CAJXXJ010000811.1 GCA_913062745.1 uncultured Phaeodactylibacter sp. | reverse complement strand
TTGGGTTGGGGATGAAGTCGGCTATCGCGTAGGCTGCAGCCAGCTTCATCGCCGGGCTGATACGCCGGGCCTGAGCATCGAGTGCACCCCGGAAGATGCCCGGGAAGCCCAGCACGTTGTTGACCTGATTGGGCAAGTCACTGCGGCCGGTGCCTACCACGGCAGCGCCGCCCCGGTAAGCTTCTTCCGGCATGATTTCCGGGTCCGGGTTGGCCAGGGCGAAGATAATCGCATCGTTGGCCATCGTTTTGATGTCCCCGGCATCGAGCAGGTTGCCGACGCTCACGCCTATAAATACGTCTGCGTCTTTGATGGCGTCCTTCACGCTTCCGCTTTTGTTGTCCGGATTGGTGTACGCCAGGGTCTCTTTTTTAGAGGCATTGAGGTCTTCGCGGCCGGCGTGCAGTATGCCTTTGCTGTCGCACATAATTACCTCGCGCACGGATATGCACTCCGTAGTGTCTGCGTGGTCTACACAGCGCAGCAGCCGGGCGATAGCGACACCGGCAGCGCCGGCACCATTGATGACGACTTTGAGGTCAAACAGGTTTTTGCCCACCACCTTGGCAGCGTTAATCAGGCCAGCCAGGACAACGATAGCAGTACCATGCTGATCGTCGTGAAACACCGGGATGCCGATATCCTGCAGCCGCTGTTCGATCTCAAAACTGCGGGGCGCAGCGATATCTTCCAGGTTGATGCCGCCGAATACCGGAGAAAGCAGCTGTACGGTGCGAATAATTTCCTCGGTATCCTGGGTGTCCAGGCAAATCGGGAAGGCATCGATATTGGCAAAGCGCTTGAAGAGCATAGCTTTTCCTTCCATCACCGGTATGGCTGCTTTGGCACCGATATTGCCAAGGCCGAGCACTGCAGACCCATCGGAGACGATGGCTACGGTGTTTCCTTTGATTGTGTACTCCCAGGCTTTTTCCTCATCGGCAGCGATGGCCCGGCAGGGTTCGGCCACGCCGGGAGAGTAGACCAGCGACAGGTCTTCCTTAGTGCGTACGTCCATTTTGGGCACCATGCGTATCTTGCCGCGCAGCCGCTGATGCAGATAAAGGGATTCCTTAAAATAATCCATAGTGGTTTTAATTTGGATGTTGCACCGGCAAAGGTAGTTATTTCTGATTGTGGGGAGAAAATGAGCACTTACGGCAATTTTGAACCGGAGCCGCTGCGTTATAGGCTGCATACGCTAATACAGAACCTAAATAGATTTATGCAAAAGAGCTTTACTCTACTTGTTTTTTCGCTTTCCCTGCTGCTTGGCGGGCGCCTGTACGGGCAGACTGCGCGGGCTACCGTGGATTATGATGTGGCCGGCGAGCCTCGTATGCAGGGGCAGGTGCCACTGCAGGTGGCCGGCGAGTTTTTGGCATTCTCTGCGGACTGGCAGGGCAAAGCTGAACAGCTGCTGGTCCGCTTTTCAGAAGACGGCAGCAATTGGGGGCAATGGGCCACCCTGGGGTTGTACGCTCACGCCAGCCCGCGGACGCAGCAGCGGATCAGCGAGCTGCACTTTGCACCCGCCCGGAGCCGTTACTACCAACTGAGTGTGCCGGGCGGAGCGGAAGCACTGACCCTGCATTTCTTCGACCCTGGGCTTAGCGATGCGGCAGCTTCCCGGCCAGCGCCGGTGCAGGAACGTTCTCCGGCTTACTGCCCATGCCCGCTGGATGATTTTGAAATGCGGGACGACTGGTGCCCCGCTGGCAACTGCCCGGAAGATACCACGCCGGTCAATACCAGCGTTACCCACCTGATCGTCCACCATTCTGCCGGCACCAATACGGCCTCAGACTGGTCAGCGGTAGTGCGTTCCATCTGGGATTTTCACGTATTCGTAAACGGCTGGGACGATATCGGCTACAACTGGCTGATTGACCCCAACGGAGTGCTCTATCAGGGGCGCGGCGATAATAAAATCGGTGCTCATTTCTGCTCCACCAATAGTGGTACCATGGGCGTGTGTGTGCTTGGCGACTTCACAGATATTCCGCCTACAGAAGAAGCAAGGGCTGCACTGGTCCGCCTGCTGGCCTGGAAAAGCTGCGATGTAAACCAGGACCCGCTGCTTAGCTCCTTCCATGCGAGCTCCAACCTCAATCTGCTGCACATCTCCGGGCACCGCGACGGTTGCGCAACTGCCTGCCCCGGCGACAGCTTTTATCCCCTGTTCGATGGAATCCGTCTAGCGGTAGCAGACCGGATTGCCAACAATTGCGCGGCTATCGCTCCGCCGGCGAACCTGAGCGCAGAACTAACGAACGATACCACCGTGCTGCTGCAGTGGACGGATGCTTCCGATAATGAAGACGCCTTTTTGCTGGAGCGCTCTTTTTCCGAGGAA
>CAJXXJ010000810.1 GCA_913062745.1 uncultured Phaeodactylibacter sp. | reverse complement strand
GGCTACTCCGGCTACGGGCTGCCCATGACTTCCGTCAAAAAACAGGCCGCGCTGATTGCTGAAGTGCTGAAAGACGTACGCGACGAACACCCCAGCATCATCCTCCACGGATCGAGCTACGGCGGCACCGTCGCCGCCCGCATCGCGATGGACTATCCGGAGCTGGTAGACGGGGTACTGCTGCAATCCGCCTCCCTCATGCCGGGGCGCGAAAAGACCTATCTTTTCTCACACATTACCGAGCACTGGCTGCTGGAATGGATGCTGCCGGGCTCTATCCACGTCGCTAATATGGAAAAACTGACCCACCGCGAGCAGCTCGACTCTATGTCGACACTTTGGGGGCAGATCAAAAGCGCGGCGATCATTCTGCACGGCGACAAGGATGGGCTCATCTACCCGGAAAATGCACAGTATGCCTACGAGCGCATGAAGAATGCCGCCTTCCGGGAGATCAAAATGCTGAAAGGCCGCAAGCATGACCTGATCTGGACCAAACGGCAATTGCTGGTAGAGTCCCTGGAAAAGCTACTGGAAGTCACTCAGCCTTACCAGCCGGCACCGGAAATCAGCGAGGCTGCCCAATAGAATAACAAACCCCTAACCGCACACGCACATGAGCAACGTTAAAATTGAAGATAGCTGGAAAGAAGCTTTAAAACAGGAATTCGAACAGCCTTATTTTCAAAGCATTGCGACTTTTCTGCGCAAGGAAAAACAGAAGGGGAAAAAGATATACCCGCCGGGCTCCCTCATCTTCAATGCATTCAATAGCAGCCCCTTTTCCGAGACGAAAGTTATCATCCTGGGGCAAGACCCTTATCATAATCCCGGGGAAGCAATGGGGCTCTCTTTTTCTGTACCAAAGGGCGTCCGGGTACCTCCCTCACTGCGCAATATCTATAAGGAACTAAAAGATGACCTGGGCATCACTCCGCCGCAGCACGGTGATCTGACCAAATGGGCAGAACAGGGCGTCCTTTTGCTCAATGCTATGCTAACCGTTGAGCACAAGTCGGCCGGGTCCCACCGCAAAATCGGCTGGCAGGACTTTACCAACGCCGTTATCCGGAAGTTATCGGAGGAGCGCGACGGCCTTGTCTTTATGCTGTGGGGCGGCTTCGCCCGCAAAAAGAAGGAACTGATCGACCGGGACAAACACCTTGTGCTGGAAGCCGCTCACCCTTCTCCGCTCGCAGGCGGTGCCTACTTTGGCTCCCGCCATTTCTCAAAGGCGAATGAGTATCTCCAACAACAAGGTAAGGAACCAATTGACTGGTCACTGGATTAACGCAGCAGATAGTTGAGATAGAAGAAGATAACCAGGTAAATCCACAGCGCATCGAGAAAGTGCCAGTAGATGGTGAGCAGCCGAAGCTTGAGCCGCTTTTCAGGATCGGAAAAGTAGACCAGTACGCTGACCGGCTCCTTCATCCGCTTGCGGGCTACCCACAGAAAAATGCCAAGAAAGGGCAAACCAGCGATAACGTGCGCAAAGTGCAGGCCGGAAATGACGTAAAGGTAACCCGCTGAGTTGTCCGTATTGATGTAAATCTGATTCCCAAAAAGCTGTGACCAGCCGATAGCCTGCAGGATCATGAACACTACGGAGAGGATCATCGTGGAAATGAGTGCCCGCTGGTAATTCAGCGTATTGTCCTCCCGGTAGCTGCGCTTGGCCCAGATCATGGTGGCGCTGCTCCCCAGCAGAATAATCGTATTAAAGATGAAGATATTCGGCAGCTTCAGCGGCGGAAGGTCGCTCTGTATACGCGTGTAGACGAATGCCGCCGTAAAAGCCAGGAACATAGCTGTAATCCCCATAAGCGTCAGGAACAACAGCACATTGTACGGATGAAAAGTATAATTCTGGTATTCGCTGTATTCCTCATTTTCTTTTTGAGGGCCTCGCTGAGGTGGAGTTTCGCTCATAACGCTGTTTTGTGATGCGAAATTAACAATTCAACTTGCAAGTTGTTTTAGCGGTTTTTCTTTGCTTCCCGGCGGCAGCGCTCGCTGCAGTACCGGACTTCTTCCCAGACCTTTTCCCATTTTTTGCGCCAGGTGAATGGCCGGCCGCAGTGCATGCAGTCCTTAGCAGGCAAATCGCGCTTTTTACGTTGCTTGGGCATCGGCTTTTGACTAGGAAACGGAGGTGAAGCGTTTTTGTTTTTGGCGGAAATTGTGCCTTTCATTGGCACCAACCTGAATATCACCAGCCGCCTGCAGCTCAGCCTGGAGTTCGGCCTGCCATTTACGTACAGTCAGGGAACCATCAGCCGCGTGGACGATGAGCAAATCAGAACGGACTTGCAGGTAAGTTCTTTCAGCATGCTGGAGCCGGGAGTGATCAACGATA
>CAJXXJ010000809.1 GCA_913062745.1 uncultured Phaeodactylibacter sp. | reverse complement strand
TGTTTGAGGTGTTCCCAGTCCTGAGCGAAGTAGCCGATTGCTATCGCCAGCGGTGTGATGCCAATCAGCGTAGCCAGCATGTACCGCCAGTAGGACATGCGCAGTATGCCTGCCACGATGCTGATGCCATCCGTTGACAGCACCGGCGACAAACGGAATAGCACGACCATACCGAAGCCATAGCGCTCCACCAGCCGCTCCAGCTTTTTTTCTTTTTTCTCGCTAATCCACTTATCAATGATATAATCGCTGAAGGAGCGCCCCAGAAAATAACCAACTGTGGATACCACCACTACCGCCACCACGGAAATCACCACCCCCCAGAAGGCACCATAGCCAATATTGGCCACAATCATTGGCAGCCAGCTCGGAAAAACAATCAGGAACATCTGTATCGTCATGAACAACACAATACCCAACGGGCCCCAGGCACCAAAAGACTGAAACCATTCAGCGAGCTCCTCCCGCTTGCCATCTCTTGCCAACTGAAAGGCATGATTGATTTCTTCCTGAATGCCGGGCACCAGCAAATAAATCAGGAAAAGAGACCCCAGAATACCCAGGGTAAGCCACAAAGGGTAAGCATTGCTTTTACTCATTTTTTCTATAAGAAAAGCGTCGGGCACCCCTATGTTTGCTGATAAGCTAAGAAATCCGCGTACGATGGACGCCCGGTGCATAGCTTTGCTGCAGCAAATGTTGTATTTGACCATAATGCCCTTTCTCCTGTATAAAGTCGGCAGCCTCCACATCAATAATCAGTGTGGGGATCTCGCTATTGGCTCGGAAATAGTCAAAATAAGCCTGCTGTATCTGCAGCAAATATTCGGCTTCAATGCTCTGCTCGTAGGGCCGCCCGCGCAGCTTGATGTGCTCCAGCAGCTTTTCCACCGGCCGGTGCAGGTAGACCATGAGGTCTGGTTTGGGAAAGGCCGCGTTCAGGATATTGAACAGGCGCTGAAAGAGCCGGTACTCCTCGGTATTCAGGTTGTTGCGTGCGAACAACAGGGTTTTGAAGAAGATATAATCCGAAATGATGCCTTCCTGAAAAAGGCTACGTTGCGAAAGCTCCTGCTGAAGCTGTTTGTGGCGCTCCGTCATAAAAAACAGCTCTACCGGAAAAGCATAGCGCTCCGGATTTTGGTAGAAGTGCGGCAGGAAAGGGTTATCCGCAAATTCTTCCAGCACCAGCCGGTAGCCCCAGTCATCGGCCAGCATTTTGCTCAGGGTCGTTTTTCCGGCACCAATATTGCCTTCCACGACGATAAACCGCTCTGCCCCTTCCTTTTTTTCCATAGATGTGTATTCGCTGCTTGATTTTCCGGCTGCTAAGGTAAAACTTTGGCATCAAATTTCACCCTGATACCGTTCGGCCGGCAGTGGGTCCGGGCTCTGCGCCAGCAGTGCTTCCACCGTCAGCCCCAGCTCCGGGTGCAGCAGCTCCGGCGCAATATCCCGAAGTGGCAGCAGTACAAAGTTGCGGCGGTGCAGCTCCGGGTGCGGCAGCCGCAGCCGCGGCAGGTGTATGCGAATTTGCCCGTAAAACAACAAGTCTACATCAATGAGCCGCTGCCCCCAGCGGCGAATACGGCGGCGCCCCATCTGCTGCTCAATGCCCAGCGCAACTTCCAGCAGCTGCAAAGGGCTGCATGCGGTGGCCACTTTGAGCGCCTGATTCAGAAAGTCCGGCTGATCTTCCACGCCCCAGGCGGCGGTCTCGTAAACCGGCGACCTGGCGACCACCGCACCGGCCAGCCGCTCTATATGGCTCTGTGCAACCTCCAGATTGCGCAGGCGGTCCCCTTCGTTGCTCCCCGTATGTAGATAGGCGATGTATGGCATGCAGCGAAGGTAAGGGGATTTTACCGCAAAAAAATACCGGAGCGGCTCATACTATTCAGCCATCGTTTTGTTACCCAATCGCATTCCCTAAATTATGCAGAACAAATAACATGCAAGCCGCGAAAAAACTAGAGTACCTCCAATCCGAATATACTGACCCCTCTCCGGAGCAGCCTCCTTCCTATCCGCCGCTCATTTATCCGGTCCGTTTTATGTTCAGCACCCTGGGCTACCTCTTCCCCCGGCTGAGCGCCCGCATTGCTTACCAGCTGTTTTCCACCCCCCGGCTGCGGGCCCGCCACCGCAACAGCGACGAACTGCTGGAGAGTGCGCGAATTTTTGAATTCATGTACGGCAAACGCCTGCTCAAAGGCTATGAGTGGGGCTACGGCGGGCGTACGGTACTGCTGGTGCACGGCTGGGAATCCCGCGGTACTGCGCTGCGCTCCTTCGTGCCTGCGCTGCTCGAACAGGGCTTCCGCGTGGTGGCCTTCGATGGGCCTGCCCACGGCGATTCC
>CAJXXJ010000808.1 GCA_913062745.1 uncultured Phaeodactylibacter sp. | reverse complement strand
AAACGACGACGGCCGCATTCAGTACGTCGCCGATGAGAAGGCCAATGAATTGACGATCGACCGGGATATTATGGTGCTTGCCAACCCGGAAATCGCCGATTTGCCCAACTGGGTCATCGCATTGGTCGCTGCCGGCAGTTTGGCTGATGCCCTATCTACAGCGGCCGGTTTGTTACTGGTAATTTCTACCTCTATCGCCCGTGACTTGATCAAGATGCAGATCAAGCCGGATATTTCCGAAAAGGGCGAGCTGTTGTCCGCACGGATCGGCGCTGTATTTGCGGTGATGGTGGCCGGTTACTTCGGCATCAATCCGCCGGGCTTCGTAGCGGCCGTGGTGGCGCTCGCCTTTGGTTTGGCGGCAGCCTCCTTCTTCCCGGCCATTATCCTGGGCATCTTTGATAAGCGTATGAACCGGCAGGGTGCAGTATCCGGCATGGTCGTCGGTATCACGCTGATGCTTTATTATATGATCAAGTTTAAGCTGGGCGGCTTCGGCGGCGGCACACCGGATCAGTGGTGGTTCGGCATTTCGCCGGAAGGCTTTGGCACCGTAGCGATGCTCGTGAACTTCATTGTTTCCTTCACTGTGTCCCGCATGACGTCTCCGCCTCCGCAGGAAGTACAGGACATCGTAGAGGACATCCGCCTGCCGAGCGGCGCCGGAGAAGCACACGTGCATTAATAAGAGTTGTACAGTTGTAAAAGGGCGGGGGCGGCAAGGCCATTAGGGTACGCCGCCCACCCTCATTGTTCCAACCATAAATGAAATCAGCCATGAAATTCAAATTGGGCAGAAAAGCCTCAGACATCGTTGCCGCATTATACATCATCACTACTTTATTCGTACGCCTGTATCTGGAGCCACAGCTGGGAGGCCGTTACCTGCTTTCCGTGGCTTTGGGCGCCTTCGGGCTGTTATTCCTGTGGGCGTTGATCAAATCCGGATTCCTGAACCCGAGCTTCTTCGGCCTTTGGCCGGGCGAAGCAGAGGAGCAGTCTCAAAAAAAGCGACAATCGCTGTCCAGTCAATAATTATTTTATGGTTGAATTCCTTATAATCGACAGGCTGCAGGCTTTGCTTGCGGCCTGTTTTGTGTTGGGCCGTGCCGCCGTCTGCGGATAATTTCCGAGATTTAGGGTAAACTAAACCCCAAGCCCAATGCCAACTTACCTTGCCCTGCTGCGGGGCATCAACATAAGCGGACAGAAAAAGATCAAAATGGCGGAGCTGCGGCACGAACTTGGTGCCCTTCGCTTTGAGCAGGTCCGCACGTATATACAGAGCGGCAATATTGCATTTGAAGCGGAGGCGCAGCCTAAAAAGCGTCTGGGCAAAGCCATCGCCGGGCAGATTTTTGCTGCTTTTGGGCATAAGGTACCGGTTCTGATACTGGAAAGGGAAGAACTACAGGAAGCAGCCCGCTGCAATCCTTTTTTGGCGGAAGCCGAAGAAGCGCCTGCAAAGGTGTTGCTGACTTTTCTGTCGGAACCCCCCGCGCAAGAGTGTGTAGCCGCTTTACGCGAAAAAAATACAGGCAGTGAGCGCTTCGAAATCTCCGGAACGACCATCTATCTCTACTGCCCGGATGGTTACGGCAGGGCCAGGCTCAACAACAATTTTCTGGAGCGGCAGCTGAAAGTATCCGCTACTACGCGCAATTGGAAGACGGTGCGGAAGCTGTTGGAATTGTAGGGGGGCTATATATACGGCAACGGGCCTAATGCCATAGACGGCTGCCTGACGATGAGCCCGGTGGACCCGCAGCAGCATACATCCGGCCTGCTTACCTCCTTTAGTCAGTCGAATGAGCCTTTCTGCGATGCGCTGTTCATCTACCGGGAAGCGGAATCAGAAGGCAGCGAAAATGCCTATCAGAGTATACGCCTGGGCCATACCGGCCCGGTTCAGCTGCAGGGTCGGCTGCAATCCGGGAAGTTTCAGCAGGCGCTCAATGTGCTGAGGAGTAAGAACAGCTCCCTGTTTCTCGATCGGCTTGAAAATGCTTTGGTGCAGAAATTGGTGCCGCGGGATCAGGCGTTTTTTCAGAGCCGTTTGAAGTTACGGCATACTAAGGAATTGATAGACGCCTATATGACGGAAGCGTGGGAAGCTTTCGACCGTCTTCTGTACAGCCTTCCGAAGGCTGCACAGATGCCCCTTTTTAAAACTCCGCGCCACCACCGTCTTTCAGGTCATCATTTTGAATCTTGCTGCCGCGGCGCCGCTGCCGGAAGTCGAGCTTGCCGAAGCGGTAGCTCGCGGTGATGCCGAAGGAGCGGAACAGCACCGCGTTGAGGCTGCGCTGGTAGAAGCCCGGCCCGCTGATCTCATTGGGGAATTCTTTAAAGCGGAAGAAGG
>CAJXXJ010000807.1 GCA_913062745.1 uncultured Phaeodactylibacter sp. | reverse complement strand
AGGCTTTCGGCTAAGCTTATCCTTTTTTATCTTTGGACTGATTGTTTACCCAACCCCTATCAACTATGAAGCGCTTTTCTCAGCTTGTTATCTGTCTGTTCTTTCTTCCATTTAGCCTGATGGCGCAATCGCCCTGCGAAAACTGTGCCGGCCGGGATTCGCTGGTTCCTGCTGCCCTTAAAACGGATGCCTCCTGTGTGGAGCTGCGGCTGCAGTGCGGTGGTAGCCCCTGTCCGGAAGGCGTATTGCCCTACAGCTGCCTGTCCGGTACCGAGCTCTGTGTGGGCTGGCGAATAAAGCCGGTCAGGGGCTGCAACCTTAGCGCGGCAGCGCTATGGCCTTGGCTGAAGCAGCAATCAGTTTCCGTACGCCTGGGAGACAGCAGCGTGCATAGCTTCCCGCTCTCTGCCGGTCCGGATATAGCACCGCAGCCGGGAGAGTGGCGTCAGTTTTGCTTTAGTGCAGAAAGCCTTTATGGCCCTGCGCAGCCGGGGCAGGTGCTTCGGGCAGCGGACCTGCCTGAAGTGATTTTGCAACTTGCTTCCTTCGGTCAAACGGCTCAGCTGCGCCTGTCGCCCGATGGTGCCCTGCTAATCGGGGATACGCTGCAGGCCGGCCTGGATGGTGTTGCGGAGACGCCACCGCTGACAAAGCACTGCAGCGGTGCGGGAGAAAGCCTGTCCGCGGGTTCCTTCTTTGTGATCGGGGCCGATGGCCGTTGGTCTTTCGAAGCGGAGCAAGCCGGAGCAGAGCTGCAGGATGGCGGTCAGTTCGATAAATACTGGAGGTCGCCTCAGGAGTTCCTTTTTGCGGAAGCAGCGCCCTTGCCGGAAATTAGCAGTGCGGACTGCGCAGCGCTTTCTGCAGACTGCCCTTGCTGCAATGAGCTTTCCGCCCGTTTTGCCTATAGCTATAATGTGTACGAAGAGCTGCGCTACGGCTGTAACGGGCAATTGCTGCCGGGCAGTGGCACGCTGTCGGTGGTGGAAGCCACAGCGCCGCCGGTTTTTATCAAAAAGCCGGTCAGTTGCCCCGGCCCATTCAACCTTGATATAGCGCAATCCCTGCAGGTGAATACCGGCCAAATCAGCGTAGGGCAGGAGCTGGACTTCGACTTCTACGAGCTCAGCTGGGCCGGGCCGGATGGGTTCAGCGCTCAGAACAGTCTAATGCTGCAGGGGCTGGTGGCTGGCACCTACTGCTATACGCTTACGCACTGCGATTGCGGAGAAATCCTTGATCAGGGTTGCGTAGCGGTATGCGGTGATGCCGACGAGGTGGGCCCCTGGTACTACGATGACGCCACTGGCCTGTACTGCCGGGCGGTCTCCTGTCCGCAGAGCAACGGGCCGGCCGCCAACTGTCTGGATGCAGCGCCTTGCTCGGAATGGTCTTACGATATCGGTGAGGAACGCTGCTTTCAGGAGGTCTGCTACGAGGGCGAGTCTTTATTTGTGGACGGGGTGGTGCCCGATCAGGTGGAGTACACTTACGTAAATGGCAGTTGCCGGGCGGAAGTGATCTGCTTGGAAAACGGCGAATCGCTGACCGTGGAGCACGAGCCAAGCTTTTCAGCGCCTTACTTTGATGAGCAAGCGGGGACTTGCCTGCGTTACGTCATCTGCAGCGGCCTGGAAGTGGAAGAGGAGGAGGTGCCTATTGACGATATTGAGTGGGAGTACGACGACTGGGATGGTTGTGTGGGCCGGGTCAGGTGTCAGTTTGGAAGTTCTAACGATGGCACAGTAGAGGGTTGGGACGTGGAAACGGAGTACGAATACTGGGAGTACGAAGACTTCTGGGAAACGTGTGTGAGGGACGTTACCTGCTCGTATAATTTCGATTTTGAGGAAACGCTTGATGAGGTGGTAGAGCTGGAGGCTGAAGTAGAGTGGTTCTATAATGACTTCTGGGATGAGTGCATAGGCGAGGTGATTTGCGATAATGAAGATAATATTGAGACGGTGGAAGAAGAGCCCGATTTTTCTGCCTGGGACTTTAACGCTGCCTGGAATCTGGACTGCGAGCGGAGGGCTGTTTGCAGAGGCAGCTTCAGTAATAGTTCGGAATTTACGGATACCGGCGATGCTGATATATACGAAGTGGAGGGCGATTGCGACCCGAATACCGGAGAGAAGCCCTGCTTTACGATTGTGGAATGCAACGGGCAGGTAGTCATAGACGAAAATGATGGTAACGGATTCTATACGGTCCCCTGTGAGAGCCCCTGCCTCGGATTGAAGAGCGAAGGAGCAGGTGGCGAGGCGCAGGTAAGTGCTTCGGGCTTGTCGGCTTGTGGAGTACAACTGCTGCAGCAGCCGGGCGTGGAGGGATTGCTGCTTCGGGTACGGGAGGCGGACTT
>CAJXXJ010000806.1 GCA_913062745.1 uncultured Phaeodactylibacter sp. | reverse complement strand
CTGCCTTATACCACGCCATCTTCTACCATTGAAGTCAAGCCGACCGTCAGTAGCGGGGTCTTCTGCTCCTTCTGCCTCTGCGCCACAGCGGCTTTCCCTGAATACCGGCGCGCAGGATGAAGTGGCTGTTTATGACTCAGCTGCCAGCCTACCTGCTGTATGGGACGAACTGCTGGGGCCCGAGCAAGTTTTCCTCAGCCGTAGCTACCTGCAATTGTTTGAAGCGAATCCACCCAAAGGTTTCGGTTTTTCTTACTTGCTATTTTACTGTAAGGGCCAGGCTGCCGGGGTAGCCGCCTGCCAACTGATCGACTTCCGCCTGACGGAAAAGATACAACAGCTGCAACGCCCCGACCCACAGGTCAACTGGTGGCAGCGACAGTGGCACTCCCTGATGCTCCGTCTGCTGCGGCCGCTGCGGTTTAGGCTGCTGCTGTGCGGAGCTTCCCAGCTTACCGGCGAACAGCAATCTTCCTTTCCGGGGCTTAAGCCGGTATTAGCCTACCGGCTGCTCACCGAGGGGCTGGAAGCGCTGAGCCGGTATCTGACGCGTGAGGGCTGGAGGCCACAGGCTGTCCTCATCAAGGATTTTTATGAAGACCGACACCCTTCGCTGCCCGGTGCTATGCAGCAGGAAGGCTACCACCGCTTTCCCTTTCAACCCAATATGGTGCTGGACCTGCCGGAGGACTGGCGGGAGTTTGAAGATTACCTGCAGGCCATGGTATCCAAGTACCGGGTTCGGGCCAAGCGGGCGTTCAAAAAGCGGAAGGAAGTAGAGCAGCGTGTGCTTAGTCTGAATGATATCCGGCAGTATGAGCAACGTATTTATGAGCTTTATCTGGAGGTAGCCAGGAGCGCCGACGTGAGCCTGATGGAGCTTCCCCCGGAGTACTTTGTGCAACTTAAAGCACAGCTGCAGGAAGATTTTACCGTCCTTGGTTATTTTAAAGAGGGGGAACTGATCGGCTTTTGCACCGCATTGCCCAATGGCCGGGAATTGGAAGCGCACTTCCTGGGCTACGCAGAGCAGCACAATTACCAGCACCAGCTTTACCTCAATATGCTGTACGATATTGTCCGGCTGGGGATAGAGCGCTACGGTTCTGAGTCGGTTGTGTTTGCCCGGACTGCTATGGAAATTAAAAGCTCGGTGGGTGCCCGGCCGGTGAGCATGGGTGCTTATATGCGCTACCGCTGCAGCCTGCTTAACCAACTGCTGCCGGCGGCTATCCGTGCTTTTGAGCCACAAATAAGCTGGAAGCAACGGCATCCTTTTAAGCATTGATTGAGAAAGCCCGGAACCATACTTTGCCATACCGCTCTCCGGGAGCGTAAGTCCGGGTATAGATTGAGTTTGCCCCGACTGGTTTCGGTTCAAACATACGAGATGTTGGGAGCTCTAAGCAAAGCGGTCGCAGCGCAGATAAACCTGAAAACCGCGGCCCTTTTCTCCCACCTTCAGTTCTGCTTTGATTCGTTCTGCCCGCATCCTGAGGTTAGCCAGGCCCTGCCCTGATTTGGAGACTTTGGCAGGCCCCTGCTGAGAAGAAGCTCCCGGAATTCCCTGCTCCAGATCGCGGTTCTTGCGCCCTCTTTTTCGGATCTCGTAGCCGTTATCCTCAATGGTCATGTAAAAGGCGGAGCCTTCATTGTAAAGGCGCACCCACACTTCTGTGGCCTGAGAATGCTTGGCAACATTATTGATCGCTTCCTTAAAGATGAAGTAGATATTCTGCCGGAGATTGACTTTAATTTTCCGCTTGAGGTCCACGCGGTCTACATCAATATGGTAGCGGATTTCCAGTGGGGAAAGGATTTCGCCGGCGTGTTCGCGCATCCGGGTCAGCAGATCTTCAAAGCGGTCTTTTCGGGAATCTACGGACCAGATCACATCGCTCATTTTAGACATAGCTTTACGGCTTACTTCACCCATTTGCCGGAGTAGTACCTGGCTATTTGGATCTTTTACGGTCATCGTTAAGCGGTCCGTCTGCATAGCGATACCTGCCAGCAGGCCGCTCACTTCATCGTGCAGGTCGCTCGATAATTTAGTACGCAGCCGCTCCACTTCCAGTTTGCGTTCCAGGCGATACTGGAAGAAGGCATAGATGCCAATGAAGAGCAGGAGTGCCATCAGCCCCCAAAACCAGGAGGTTTGGTAAACTGCAGGCAGCACAACGATGGGCACCTGCAGCATAGCGTTGCTCCAGTTGCCGTTGGCATCAGAGCCCCGTACCAGCAGTTCATAATCGCCAACCGGAAGGCGGTTGAGACGAATGTAAGGGGTTCCGCCCTGATAGGTCCAGGCTTCATCATATCCTTTCAGAAAAGTCTGATACTGATTACGCCGGGGGCTGGAATAG
>CAJXXJ010000805.1 GCA_913062745.1 uncultured Phaeodactylibacter sp. | reverse complement strand
ACGCCGGTTTCATCGCCGTTTTGGATGCCATCATTGCAAGTGGGTGCAGGAGTGCCGTCACCTGCGCAGAAGCTCGTACTCTCGGAAGAGCCAAAAGCACCGCCGGAAGCCAGGGTATTGCCAAGGTCATCGCTCAGTGTATAGGAGCCATTGCCATAAGCGCAGCAGATGCCATCTCCGTAGCTGTCAAAAATGGTCAGGGTATGGTCGCCGGAGGAGAGGCTGAAATTTTCAGTAACGGTGGAGCCATTGGGCTGATTGCCGTAGGTGCCGCCGGAAGCGACTATGGTGCCGGCAGCGTTGGTGACCTGCCAGCTGGTCTCTCCGGGGTAATTGTCGAGTACGATGGTCAGCGTCATGTTGCTGCCGTTATCGCAGCTGGTGTTACAGGGTGGGCAATTGCTGCCTCCGCAGTCTACGCCGGCTTCATCGCCATTTTGTACCCCATCGTTGCAGGTAGGAGCAGGCGCGGCACCGCAGGCCGTGGAATTAAGCAGGCTTTCCCGTGCGCCTCCCGGCTCAAACAGGGCCCGCATGCGTGCTTTCTGGCCCTGAGTGAACAGGTTCATGCAAACATCATTGGAGTAATCCATATAGTTTTGGAACATATCCGGCAAATCACCGCTACCTGTATTACAGCTGTTTGGCCCGGGGTAGGTACAGGGGGATCCGGTGTAATTGGGGTTGCCGGCGCGTGGGGTATCGCCCACAAAGTCATCCGCGTTACAGTTGCCGTCGCCCCAGATGTGGCGGAGGTTCAGGTAGTGGCCAACTTCGTGCGTCCCGGTACGGCCAAGGTCAAAGGGAGCCGTAGCTGTGCCGATAGTGCCAAAGTACTGATAGTCTACCACTACGCCATCGGTAGAGGCCGGGCCGCCCGGGAACTGTGCGTACCCCAGGATGCCGCCGCTGATATCGCATACCCAGATGTTGAGGTAGTCGCTGGCGGGCCAGGCATCTTTACCGCCGCTGGAGTTGAATTTCACTCCGTCGTTAGTGCCGAAGGCGCTGACGCTGGTAGCCGTACGGGTAATGCCGTTAGTGGGGTTGCCCTGCGGGTCTACAGTAGCCATGCAGAATTCAATCTCAATGTCTGCCGCGACACCTTGAAAGTCGGTAGGAGTATCGCTGGCGTCAGCATTGAGGCGGCGGAAGTCATCGTTGAGCACGTCGATCTGGCTTTGAATCTGTGCGTCGCTGATATTCTCCGTGGAGTTGCTGTATACCACATGCACAACTACCGGGATGGTAATAGTGCCATTCACGGAGCGGCTGCCACTCTGCAGTACCTGTGCGGTATGCTGTTCGATTTGCTTGAGCTGGTCTGCTCGCTTGGGATACATTTCCATTTGGTGCTCCAGGTGGTCCATGGCTCCGCAGTTGCGTTGTGCGAAAGCACTGCCAGCCGTCAGCAGGAGCAGTAGAGTCAGGATGTGGGTAAGGTTTTTTTTCATACTAAATCCGTTTCGGTTGTGTTATGGTAAATAGACAGAATAGCCCTCACTGCCGCTCTTTGGGTAGCAGGAGTAAGCACTTATAATAGTGTTGATGTATAGATTACTGGGGAGGATTGCCGCGTGGAAATATCGGCAGTGGCGCAATATAAAAAAGCAGTTGATGTTTTGCAAAAAGGCGGGGCTTAAAAATTAAGTTCTGTTAAATCCGATCAATTTGGTAGAAATAATTTCGGAGGTGCTAATACATCGTTAAGGGCAGGGAAGGGGAGCCTGCAATCGCCTGCTAAAGGCGTATATTTGAGTTTGTAAATAAATACCGCAAGGCCGGAAGGACTATGAAGCAATTCGCATTTATCATACTGGCTGCTGTGCTGTTTACGGGCACCGGCTGCTATTCGTTCAAGGGGATCAGCATTGATTACTCCGAAGTGAAAACCTACTTCGTGGAGCAATTTGATATCACCGCGCTAAATGCGCAACCTGCCATTTCCGTAAGGCTTACGGAAGACCTCAAGGAGAAGATACGTACAGAGTCGCGGCTAACGCTATCGGACGTTGACCCGGATGTAGTGTTTGAAGGGACGGTGGTGCGCTATGAGGTCACGTCTGAAGCCCCGCAGCCCGGCGAGGTCACGGATATCAACCGCCTGACGATTATCACCGCCATTCAGTACATCAATAATGTGAACGAGGAAAAGAGCTGGGAGCGAAAGCGCAACTTCAGCTTTTTCTTTGACTTCCCGAGCAGCCAGACCCTGACGCAGGTAGAGGACGAAGCCATACAAGCCATCAGTGACCAGATGATGGAAGATATCTTCAACGAGGCCTTTACGGATTGGTAGGCGACTCGCCCCAGCGGTAGCTGTCAAGATTCAGCCCGGCCAGGTCGAGCACCCGGTCGGTAACCGTAG